>DATMUN010000107.1:0-7240 GCA_035563895.1 Occallatibacter sp.
GCTCGCGGTCACGCTGGGACTGGACGGGGTCGCCGAGAGCGTGTTCGAGGTCGGCGGCCTGATCGAGCGCGCCAAGATAGTGGAGCGTGACGATGCAGGACTCGTTGTTGGCGTCGTAGGTGGGCGTCTCCCCGGAGTTGACCCAGTCGACGAAACTCCACCACGGGACTTTGTGCAGCAGGCCATCTGGTTGCTCATAGTTGGCGAAGAAGCCGAGGACGTCGCGGACACCAGGCAGGGCTTCGCGAACGGGCGCGGGGTCGGGCCGGTACATCCACCAGTCGTGGACCATACCGATCCAGATGAGGGAGAACGTGGGAATGGTCTGCGGCAGCGAGCTTGGGTAACGGCTGCGCGTCAGGCCGTCGGGCGAGCGCGAGTCATTGAAAGCATCGATGGCCTGGCGTGCAAGCCGGTCGTCGCCCGCGACTGAGTAGGAGATGAGAGCCTGGATGCGCGTATCGCCGACATACTGGAGCTGCTCGTAGTAGGGCGTGTCCATATAGGTTTCGTGCGCGTCGAGGCGAGCGGTACGCCAGCTGATCTCCCATATCCTGGCGAGGTCGGCGTCGGGCGAGTCGAAATAGCCCTTCTCTTCGAAGGGGTATGCGGTGAAGTTGGCGGTGAGCGACTCGAGTGTGAGTGGAGTGTCGCCGGTGGTGATGTCGAGATCGAGGTAGCGCCAGGTGCGCCACCAGAGAGGCTCGAAGACGCGATGCTGGCCGCCGTCGGGGAGGAACTGGTCGGTGAGGCCACGGGCTACGCGGCCGGCGACTTCGTCGCGGTCGCCCTTGTGGCCGTCCTTGTCGTAGAGGGCTTCAGAGTAAGTAAGGACGATCTTCGCGCCTTTGCCGCCAGAGACGACGAGGCGGGGGTAGGCGGTGGTGAGGGTCTTACGGTCTAGGAGAATATGCGTGTGGATTCCCGGAGGTAGGAGAGCGTCTTTCTCGGGAAAATGAGCGAGTCCGGGCTGTTCCTCGCCTATTGAGTCAAGGCTCACGATCTGGCCCGCACTCGTCGGAGCAAATTCCATGTGCGGCAGCGCATCCGGCACGAGGGCCCACGGATTGTCTGCGGTAGAGTCGGCGGAGCGGGCGCGGTTGGTGTCAGAGAACATGCTTTCGCGCATTGGCGAGGCGGCGGGTACCCAGCGCGATCCGGGCGTGACGGCGTCCCAGTCGTAGTGGGCGGCGTCGATCTCTTCGCCCGGGCCTGAAGCGGTGTAGGTCTGGAAGGTTACGGTGGAGCGGTCGAGAATCTGGCGGCCGGGCTCGTCTTCGACCAGCCAATCTTTGCCCGTGCTGATGCCGGTGGGGCCGGTGTCGTCGCTCTCGAGCAGGAAGGCGGTACGGTCACTGAACTGTGCGATGGGTGCCTGTATGCCGTAATTCCACACGGTGGCGGTGACGAGGTTCTGGCCGGTGCGGAGAAACGGGGCGAGGTCGAAGAGCTCGTAGCGCCAGTGAGCCAGGTCGCCACGAGCGGGGCCGTCACCTACACGCTGACCGTTGACGTAGAGAATGAAGCGGTTGTCGGCGCTGACGCGGACAGGGTAGTGTGCCGGGACCGAACCAAAGGTGACGGCACGGCGAAAGTGGAGGACAATGGGCTCGCGGAGCGGCGCGGTGGGATGGGTGATCCAGTAGGAGTGCCAATCGCCGTGAGCGGGGTCAGAGGGGCTTTGAGCAGCTATCAGAGTGGCTGAGGCGAACAGGAGGCAAAAAGCAGCAACAATAGAGCGCATGAACAGACTCCCCTGAAAGATCGCCCCTAAGGTTAATGGAAGAGGGGGAGGCCTATGCGGAGTTTTTTCAATTCTGTATGCATTTGATTTTGCAGCCTTGTAACCTTCTGTTCATCTTTGCTCATTAACCTGACATAGGTGATATCCCACGTGCCAGAGATCCCGATTTCTCAACCTCATATACAGACGGAGATAACCGTCAGAGAAAGCGCTCAGCCTGCTGCCGGCGCTGCTCCAGCGGAGCCGTCGGCGATTCGCAAGTTCCTTCTGTCACGTGGCGACTCGGCGATCACGGACCGGGTCTTCCACTGGCTGATGGTGCTGTGCGCGCTGACCATCTTCGGCATTGTGGCACTGATCGCGTGGCGGCTGATGGTGAGCTCGGAGGTGACGTGGCACCGGTTCGGGCTGGGCTTCTTCTATAAGTCCTTCACTGATCCGGACACTCACCGCACGATCTACTGGGATCCGGTCAACGAGCAGTTCAGCGCGGTACCGTTCATCTACGGAACGCTGGTGTCGTCGTTCCTCGCCCTGCTGATTGCGGTGCCGCTGGGCGTTGGGCTGGCTATCTTCATGACGGAGATGTGTCCGCGGTTCCTGCGCGGGCCCTTGGCCTTTGTTACGGAGCTGCTGGCGGCGATTCCGAGCATTATCTACGGTCTGTGGGCGGTGTTTGTGCTGGTGCCGTTGTTGCGCGAGCATATAAATCCGCTGATGGTGAAGCTGCTTGGTTGGACCGGGCTTGTCGATGCGGACAATCCGACGGGCTTGGGCTTTCTGTCGGGCGGCGTGATTCTGTCGATCATGATTCTGCCGATCATCTCGTCGCTGACGCGCGAGGTGATGACGGCGGTGCCGCACTCGCAGCGCGAGGCGGTGCTTGCGCTGGGAGCGACGCGCTGGGAGATGATCCGCATGGGCGTGCTGCGTAATGCACGCATCGGAATTGTTGGCGCGATCATCCTGGGCCTGGGCCGTGCGCTGGGCGAGACGATGGCCGTGACGATGGTGATCGGCAATACGCCGGAGATTCACAAATCGATTCTCTCGAACGGCACATCGATGGCCGCGGTGATTGCAAACGAATTTACCGAGGCAGTGAGCGATGTGCATCGCAGCGCGCTGATCGAGATTGGCCTGGCGCTGTTTATCGTGACGATTATTGTGAACGCCATCGCGCAGTTGCTGGTATGGGCGGTGACGCGGGGTACACCGTCGCAGGCGCACTGAGGAGATTGAGTTGAACGCGGAGAAGTTTGCATTCCGGACGAAGCTGCGGACGCTGACCGACCACACGGTTACAGGGCTGTCGATTGCGGCAACGATTCTGGTGGTCGCGCCACTGGTAGCGATCTTTGTCTACCTGGTGCTGCGCGGGGCCAGCTCGCTCAATCTGGACTTCTTTATCAAGGTGCCGAAGCCGGTGGGCGAAGTGGGCGGCGGCATGGCTAACGCAATCGTGGGCTCGGGTGTGTTGCTGGGTGTGGCCAGTCTGATCGGTGTGCCGATGGGGATTGGTGGCGGCATCTTTCTCGCAGAGTTTGGGCGCGGCACGAAGATGGCCAACGCGATTCGCTTTACGGCAGACGTGTTGAACGGCGTGCCATCAATTGTGATGGGCCTCGCGATCTACTCGTTGGTGGTGGTACCGCAGCGGACGTTCTCAGCGTTTTCAGGCGGTGTAGCGCTGGGAATCATGATGGTTCCCACGGTGTGCCGCACGACGGAAGAGATGCTGCTGATGGTGCCGAACGCGGTGCGCGAAGCAGCGCTGGGGTTGGGCGTGCCGAACTGGCGTTCGGTGTTGTCGATTACGGTGCGGACGGCATCGCCGGGCATCATCACGGGTTGCATGCTGGCCTTTGCGCGCGTGGCAGGTGAGACGGCTCCACTGCTATTCACGGCGTTTGGTAATCCGTTCCTGACGACGAGCCTGAACCGGCCGATTGAGGCCCTGCCGTTGCAGATTTTTGTTTACGCGAACTCGCCTTATGAAGACTGGCACAGGTTGGCCTGGGGCGGCGCGCTGGTCTTGATTTTGCTGATTGTGCTTGCGGTTTCGCTGGTGCGCTATGTGACCAGCCGCGGCGTACTGAAGGGAGCTAGTTAAGTGGGCGTCGGCATTGAGGTCACCAACCTGAACGCGTGGTACGGATCGAACCACACGCTGCAGGACATTACGCTGAACATACCTGCCAATCATGCGACGGCACTGATCGGCCCTTCAGGCTGCGGCAAAAGTACATTTGTGCGCTGCCTCAATCGCATGCACGAGACGAATCCCATTGCGCGCGTTACGGGGTCGGTGCGCATCGGCGACGTGGACATTTACGCTGACGCCAAGCCGGTACAGATTAGGCGGCGTGTAGGTATGGTGTTTCAGCGGCCCAATCCGTTTCCGACGATGTCGATCTACGACAACGTTGCTTCGGGCCTGAAACTGAACGGCTACTCGAACCGCCGCGTGTTGGATGAGATTGTCGAGAAGTCGCTGAAGAACTCGGCCCTATGGGACGAGGTGAAGGACGACCTGAAAAAGAAGTCTGGTGCAAGCCTCTCCGGTGGCCAGCAGCAACGCCTTTGCATTGCGCGTGCTCTGGCGGTAGACCCCGAAGTGCTGTTGATGGATGAACCTGCATCGGCGCTCGATCCGGTTTCGACTTCGAAGATCGAGGACCTGATTTTCCAACTAAAGTCACAATACACAATCGTGATTGTGACGCATAATATGCAGCAGGCCGCACGTGTGGCAGAGAAGACCGGGTTCTTTCTGAACGGGCGATTGGTGGAGTTCGACTCAACGCACAAGATCTTTACGAACCCAAGCGACAAGCGAACTGAAGATTACATTACGGGCAGGTTTGGATGACACGCATTCGTTTTCAACAGAGCCTGGACGAGCTCAAAGAGAATCTGCTGGTGATGGCAGGTTTGGCGGAGCAGGCGATTCAGCGTGCCATCGAGGCATATCGCGTGCGCGATCTGTCGATCTGCGATCTGGTGAGCCGCAGCGAGAACGCAATCAACCGCCTCGAGCGCGACATCGACCAGGCAGCGCTGGATCTGCTGGCGATGGAGCAGCCGATGGCTGTAGACCTCCGCTTCATCCTGAGCGTGATCAAGATCAACGCTGACCTGGAGCGCGTGGGCGACGCGGCGAAGAGCATCGCCGATCGCGTGCGTAACATGGAGCAGATGGCGCAGGTCGATCTCCCAGTGGATATTCCGAAGATGGCGAGCCTATCTGCGGAGATGGTACGCAAGAGCCTGCAGGCCTTCATCGAGGCGGATGCGGAGACAGCACGGCAGGTGCTCACAATGGACGACGCGGTTGACGCAATGAACCGCGCATCTTACAAATCGTTGACAAAGGTGATGGAAGAGCAGAGCCACCTTGCTCCGCAGGCGCTGAACGCGCTGATGATCAGCCGCGCACTGGAGCGCGTGGCTGACCATGCAACGAACATTGCGGAGGATGTCATCTTCTGGGTGCAGGGAGACGACGTGCGCCACGCGAAAAGCATGGCGAAGCAGCAGGCGAAGGCGGCTGCAGCAAAGGCCGCTGAGAATGCCGCGCCGAGTACGACGTCAAGCGAGACTTCGAAGGCCTAGGGAAGGATCTCCCACCAGTCAAACTGGGACATACGCGGATAGTAGAGTGCGGCGCGGACCTGAGTGTCCGCGCCGTGCATTTTGCGGAGCAGTGCAGCGTAGGTCTCAAGCTGTGGCGCGAATTGCTGACGCAGTTCGGGAAGTGCGACATCGGGATTGAGACCGTCGGCGTGCGCGGTCTTGTAGTCGATGATCCACCAGCAATCGTTGCCACTCGCGAGCGGTTCGGGGCCGCCGCGGAATATGCGGTCAACGCGGACGCTGCGCACGGCTCCGGACAGATATCCTGCCCATGCGGCCTCACTTTCAGCAGAGTCATGCGGATCGAGTACCCACTGGGCGAGTGGGTCGCGTGTCGCGTCGAGCGCGATAGCTAGTGCACTGTCGGCGATGGACTGAGCCTGAGTAAGACGCAATCCGTACGATCGTATCTGCGCAATCAGGCGCGCAACGAAATGCGGAAGCGCCATGCGCACATACTCCCAATCGTGTGTGAGACGCAGGCGTGCGGCCTCTTCAAGAAGAGTGTGCACGGCAACGCCGAGCGCTCGAGAAGCCACGCCGCCTTCATGGCGGGTGTAGAGTTGCGCGTTCGAGGCGCCGACGCTTGGCGAGCTGGCGAATGCTACGGCGGCGGGCGCTGCGGCGCGGGCGTCGAATCCATCGGGCAAGCGATGCAGTAAGGTGGGGCTGTCGAGGAGGGGCATGACGAGCAAATTGTCAGCTTCGGCGGCAAGCGCATCGAGTGTTTCCGTCACTGGCTGCTGCTGCGTTTGCCATGAGTTGAACCTGGCGCGGATCTCTGCTTCAAAGGCGGGCCATGCCGTGGCGAGTAGCGAGTTCGATGGTTCGCCGAGACTGAGGCCATCGTCGGACTGCTTATAAGCCGGACGGGCGAAGATGTGAAGTTCTTCGCGTGCTCGCGTTGCTGCGACGTAGAGGGTGCGGCGCATCTCCTGCGTCTCGCGCTCGCGATACACGCGATCAACCCATCTGCGTGTGGAACTGGCCTCAGTTCCTTTGGATTGAAGCGGAGCGATGAGGAACTCCGTGATGGCGTCGTCCTCATCGGGTTCGGCGAGGCCACGCTCAAGCCAGGAGAGAAGTCCACTGCGCGAGCGATTGCTGCGTGCCTGAAGGTCGGGGACGATGACGACTTCGAACTCGAGTCCTTTCGACTTGTGAATAGTCATCAGTTGCACGCCACATTCGGCGGAGGCTTCAGCGTCGGGCCGTGCAGTGAGTTTGGCAAGTGCGGAGTCGAGTGCTGAGCTGAGAAGATCTTGCGCGCCGTTAGTTAGCGTGTCGAGCGACTGCCACAGCAGGTCGAGGTTGGTGCGCGCGGTGGCATCGACGCAAGCCGGGCCGCCCAGTGTGAGCCACACCTGCTCGAGCCACGTGCCCAGCGATGATGTGGGCAGCGCATCGGTGATTTGCGGCGCGGACGCGATGGCGCGCAGCACGCGCTCAACGGCGGCGCGACTGGATGCGGTCACAAGGTCGACTCGCTCGGCGAGCAGTTCTGGAATGGGGCGGGTAAGAAGAGCAGGGGCGTCGGCACTGACGAGTGTGTGCAGATCCTCGAGTGGCAGTCCGCACCACGGAGCACGCAGCACACCAAGCCAGGCAACGCGATCGAGTGGGTTGAGCAGGGCGCGACCGAGAGCAAGCGCGTCGAGGACTTCAGGACGGTCCTTGAGTTGTTCGAGTTCGACGGCGAGGAAGGAGATACCTGCTTCGCGAAGTGCGTGGGCGACAGGAAGGAGCGCGGAGCGGGAGCGGCCGAGTACGGCAACTCGATAACTCTTACCGTCCCGGCGTGCGGCTTCGATCTGTGAGAGATGGGTCCTGATCAACTCGACGATCTTGTTCGCCTGTTCG
>DATMUN010000108.1:0-6548 GCA_035563895.1 Occallatibacter sp.
ATGATGTCAACGCGATTCCGTACCTGGGGCAATCCGCCGTGGAGAAGCACCCGGAACTGAAGTCGTGGGCGCTACCGTCGCGCAACAACATCGACGATCTCAAGCTGCGCACTTACGCGGGCGAGTACCGGCCGATGCGTCGCCTTGAATTGCAATCAATTTATCCGATTATTCAGGGCTACGTGGATGCGAAGGCTGGAGGCGTGCGTCTGGACTTTGGAGACAACCTGGGGCTTAGTCGTATCTCGACAACACTGTCTTATTCTCCGGATAAGTCGGCGTTGCGAGATCGACTCCATTTCGGACTGGAAGCAAGATACTGGGACTGGACGCTCTCTGCGTATTTCAACAAGGCTGATTTTTACGACCTGTTTGGGCCGACGAAGGTGGGGCGGCGCGGATTCGGGGTTGTTGGCGAGAAGAGGAAGAATCTCATCTTCGACTCGGAGCGCAGGCTGGAACTGACTACGGGTCTTGCCGGGTACTCCGGCCTGGATCGGCTTCCTGACTATCAGAACGTGACAGCATCGCACACGCAGTACGTGGGCGCCTCAGCAGAGCTCGCCTACTCGGATTTACAGAGATCGCTGGGCGCAATTGAAGACGAAAGCGGAATGCAATGGAAGGTAAGCACGGAGGTGGACGACACGTTCCCCAAGGTCTTTCCACGTGTGTGGGGGGAATACGGGCATGGATTTCTTCTGCCGCTTAGAAATTCGTCCCTCTGGATTCTCGCATCGGCAGGCAAGGCCTTTGGCGACGTGAACGATCCTTTTGCGAACTTTTACTTTGGCGCTTTTGGCAACAACTGGATAGACAAGGGCGACTTCAGCCGTTACCGCGAATACTATAGTTTTCCGGGCGTGAAGATTGACCAGATCGGCGCCAGCAGCTTCGCGAAATCGATGGCCGAGTGGGATGTGCCGCCGCTACGCTTTCGCGATCTCGGTTCCACTAAGCTTTATTGCAACTGGGCGAGACTCGCATTATTCACGGGAGCGCTCGGTGCTAATCCGGCTAGTGATCAACGAAGCGGATATGTGGACGGCGGCGGTCAGATCGATTTTCGGCTGGTGTGGTTCTCTCAGGTGAAGTCGACTTTTTCGACTGGGTTCGCGGCAGCGCATGATGACACGGGGCATACGGAAACCGAGTTCATGTTCTCGCTGAAAATCTACTGAACAGCTCCAGGGCTTCGGCTGCAGAAGGCCGAACTGCCGGATCGCGATCAAGCATCCGCAGAATCATCCTATCGATCTCCGGAGGTACGAGGCGGCACAGGGTGGAGGGTGCTGCAACGATACGGCACTCAATGGCTTCAAAGACATCGAGCGGTGTTTCGCCTGCAAAGGGGTGGTGTCCAGCCCACATCTCGTATAACAACGCACCTAACGAAAAGACATCTGACGCGCTCGTGGCCGACTCGCCTCGCAGTATTTCAGGAGACATGTACAGCAGCGTGCCCGAGAGTGTGCCGGAAATGGTTCCGGATGAGCCTACAGTGTTTGGCTCGTGACGCACGGGGCCGGCGAGGCGGGCGAGACCGAAATCAAGGATCTTCAATACTCCGTCGTTGCGGAGGATGATGTTCTCCGGCTTGATGTCCCGGTGCAGAATTCCTGCAGCGTGAGCTGCCGCGAGAGCTCGAGCCGCCTGCTCTGCCAAATCAGCGGCCAGCGCGGCGTCGACGGCACCGGCGCTCATCACTTCACGAAAGGTGCGGCCTTCCACCCACTCCATCGCGATGAACAATCCAGCCGGCGAATCTCCGGATTCGAAAACTGTGACTATGTTGGGATGATGTAATGCAGAGGCCGCGCGGGCTTCCATTTCGAATCGATCGATCGCTTGCGGGCTAAGCACAAGATGGCGACGCAGGATCTTCAGCGCAATCGGGATTCCAGATGGATCGCGGGCAAGATAGACTTCGCCCATTCCGCCTGCCGTAATCAGCGATTCAATCTGGTAATTTCCAATGTGCTCTCCCGCGGACAGTGCGCCGGGTTGATTGTCCAGCAAGTCTGCGGCGAGATGTGCGGGGGGCGAGGCAAAGAAGGCTTTGCTATCCGACTCGAGTAGCGATTCTACTTCCGTCCTCACGGAGGCGCTTGCAGAAGCGAGAAGAGCCTGGCGTTCGTGCGCTGGAAGATCGATTGCCTCGTGAAACAGGCGTTCGATCTCAGCCCAATCGTCCGGCGGGCTCATGACTCGGCACCATTCATCTCGCGGATCAGCCATGTACGTGCTAACCGCCAGTCGCGGTTCACGGTGATCACAGATATGCCGAGAGCTTCTGCTGTTTCTTCAATGCTAAGGCCTCCGAAGTAGCGCATCTCGACAACCTTACACTTGCGCTGATCGACGGCCTGAAGGCGTTCGAGCGCTTCGTGGAGCGCGACAACCTCGGCCGCCTCCTGGTCGATCGCAGGCTGGACGTCGTCGAGCGAAACGGCGACTTGCCCGCTGCCGCGTTTTCCCGTATTACGGCTCTTGGCATGATTCACAAGAATCTGCCGCATGGCCGTGCATGCAACGGCAAAGAAATGACAGCGATCCTGAAAGGAAGTATTCCCCGCGCCGGCCAGCTTCAGATATGCCTCGTTAATCAGAGCTGTCGGCTGGAGAGTGACGCCTTGCTGGCCGCTCCAGGCGCGCCGCGCCATGCGATGCAACTCGTTGTAGACGAGCGGCATTAACTCGTTCAGCGCATTCTGATCGCCCTTGCCCCAAGCGGTCAGGAGGCTGGTCACCTCGTCGTGAGAACTCATCCCTCGAATCTCCGGGTCATCATGATACAGCGAAAAAGCTGCGATGGGGCCTTTAAGGCGCTCGGCAAAGCCGTTCAGCGCATCCCCTGGCTAACACGATGCATCTCCCACAGATCGCGCGGAGTCTGCGCGAGGAGCGGTCGAACTGCCAGCATTCCGGTCAGTCCAATACTCTTTTCAAGATACTTCAACTCTGCAAACATTCCCTGCAATTCAGGATCGGGAGCGATCTCCATACCGAGTTCGCGAAGCATCATGTCACTTTTGGCGCGTACGCTGAGTTCGGTGACCAACTGCAGAAGCGACAGCATATCGCCGCGCAGTTCCGGCGGGAAGGCCTCCTGCAGCGACAAGAGGTAAGCGCCAACTCGGGTGTGCTGAAAATCCGGGGATCCAATCATGGCGAGAATGTCGATGTCGTGGTCCATCTTTCCCCCGAGCCAGCGCTGCAGAGACCGTTCGCTGAAGTAAAACACGAATGCCAGAATCAACGGAAGTCCGAGTACTGCCGCGATCATGGATGCTACGGGAAACCGCAGGCTCTGATTGAACAGCGAGTGGAGCGCAATTGCCACCAGCAGGCCGGGTGCGAAAAGGCGCACGCCACGCCATTGCCGGCTCTCAAGGAGAAACACCGAAATGGTGGCGGCGAGTGCAGCGACGCCCCCGTGCATTACGGCTGTGCCAAAGCCGCGGAGAATCCAGATACCAAAACCCTGCCCCTGCAGCACGTGAACATAAGAGATGTTTTCGACCAGCGCGAATCCTGCTCCGACAGCGAAGCCGCAGATAGCCGAATCGGCCATGAATGCTACCTGCGCTGTTGCGATAAGAAAGATCCAGTAAGCGGCCTTGGCGCATTCTTCTACGATTGGAGCGCCAAGGCGGGCGTACTGATCCTGGTCCGCAGGGAAACGCTGAAAGATAAAGGTATTGAATGCGAAGCAAAGCAGCGCCGCAACGGCACCGACTGCGAGCGCTCCAAGAACGGTGCGCACCGGGACCAATTTATAGCTGTCAAGTCCTTGCAGGGCCCCAAGAAACAGGAGCACCGGCGCCAGAGCCAATGCGATTTGAAGAAGGTCATGAACTTGCATGAAGGCGTGATTCACGAGTTCGCAGATACCCCGAAGGTCAACCAGTTCCAACCCTGCTCGCGGCGATAAGTCAGTGACCTTGCGAAGGACTTTAGTAGCAGGATACCCAGGCCGCCAATTGGACGCTGCGCTAAGTCGAGTGTCAGATCGGGTGGATTCGCTTTCAGCGGATCGAACTCTACACCTTGATCGCCAACTTCAACAGCCAACTCTCCCGGCGCAGGGACCGAGTATGTAACGGTCACAGTCCCCGGCGCGTCTTTTGGATAGGAATACTTCCAAATGTTGGCCAGGATCTCCTCGACCAGAAGCTCGAGTTCATCTGTTCGCGATTCAGGCAGGTTTGCCTCTCGTGCGCCCTTTCTGATGAACTCCGTCACAGGGCCGAGCGATTCGGCCGTTGCGATTAGCGTCAGCGATTGAGGTGTTTCCGGCAAACCTTCCTCTCAGCCCGCCGCGAGCGCCGATTCGACGGAGTCGTGCAGATGGAGAACCTGGTTGAGCCTGGTGATTTCGAATACCTGCTGAACCAGGCCGGTCAATCGGCAAATCCGCAACTCTCCACCCTTTTGCTGTAACTCCTGGGCGATCGCGACAAAAGAACGAAGTCCCATGCTGCTGACATATCTGAGATCGACCAGGTCGATGACGAGGCTCCGAATCCCTTCGGAGATGCAGGCCTCGCACTGCTTCTCAAATTGAGTCGCGTTGTCGGCATCCATGCGACCCGACACATGCAATACGGTCTTGCCCTCGATTTCGAGCCTCTCAATGGTCACGGTACTCCTAGGGTGCCCTAGACTGCTTAGGACGTCAATCGCTATGATTTACCGCACGCTGAGTGTGTCTACCTGGCCATCCTTTTGTCCGACCGCGCGCTTTGGGGCGCGAGACGGCCTCTTCCTTATTTGAGCCCTTAACTGCGGGAGGGTTTTGGGGTGTGCAGGGCCAGGTTGGCTACTGAGCTGCGCATGCGCAGTTCGGTGTCGAGAACGACCTCGCGCGGGGCGGTCTTCGATCCGTCGATGCGCTCGATGAGCAGGCCTGCCGCGGTGTAGCCGAGTTGATAGCCGGGCTGGTAGACGGTGGTGAGCGGCGGGTCAGTGAGCTCGGTTTGCTCGAGGCCGTCGAAGCCCACGAGTGAGACATCGCCCGGGCAGGTGAGGCGCGACTCGCGTATGGCGAGCAGTGCGCCCATAGCCATCAGGTCACTGGTGGCGAAGATGGCGGTGGGGCGCGGCAGGAGCTGTAGAAGGCGCATGGCCGCGGTGTATCCGCTGACGCGGTCGAAGCGTGCCTCCTGAACGTACTCGGGGGCCATGGCGATGTGAGCGTCGTGCAGAGCCTGCCGAAAGCCACGTACACGATCGAGCGCGCTGGTGAGATGAGGCGGCCCGGCGATGACGCCAATACGCCGATGGCCCATTTCGATGAGATGGCGGGCGGCTTTATACGCGCCCTCGCGGTTGGCAACCGTCACCATGTCTCCTTTCCAGTTCTCAGGGCGGCGGTCGACGCAGACTACGGGCGGGCCGGATGAGCCTGGAGACACGGTGCTATCGAGCGAGGGAATCATGAGAATGCCGGCGGGCAGAAACGACCTGAGCTGGGAGAGATAGGTGGCCTCTTTGGCCGAATCGTTGTCTGTATTGCAGAGCACGAGGCGAAACGAATGCTTGTATGCGACGTCTTCAACACCGCGCACGACGCCGGGGAAGAAAGGGTTGGTGATATCGGGAATGATCATCCCGATCATGCTGGTGCGATTGAGACGGAGGCCGCGCGAGAGCTCGTTGGGCTCATAACCGAGGCTCTTTACGGCGTTCAAAACGCGCTGGCGGAGCGGCTCTCGCACTGTTGCTGTGCCGTTGATGACATGCGAAACGGTGCCCAGCGAAACACCGGCCTCGCGGGCGATCTGATTCATGGTGACGCGGGATTCGTGCTTCATTGCGCCTTGCGGGCGGCTGACCGCGCCGCCCTTCTTTCCTGATGCGGAGTCGTTCTTCATTGAGTATCCATGACGCAGCGGAAACCGACAGCGCCTGAGCGATCGATGCTGGGCGCCATGAGCAGATACTTTCCATGTTGCGACAGTCGATAGGCCTGGGGGAAATACCAGCGCGAACCCTGCGGCTGATAGTGGCTGCCACCGCGAAGGACAGCGGTGCGGGTGTGCTCATCGGTGTATTCATCAGTCCACTGCCAGACGTTGCCGACGAGATCCATGACGCCGAAGGGGCTGGCTCCGGCGGGGTGCGCATCGACATCGGCGGCGGGTGCGGCGTCGCGGCCGTGGTCGGGTATGGGCACGGCGATGCTGGCCGGACCGACACCGTCAAGAGGGTCAGTGGATGCGGGTGTGCCGAACAGCATGTTGTTGCCCCAGGGGTAGATGCGACCGTCGGCGCCCTGCGCTGCGTATTGCCACTCCCACTCATGAGGCAGGCGCTTGCCGGCCCACTTTGCATAGGCGCGCGCGTCTTCAAGCGAGATCCAGGTGACGGGCTTCTTGTCCCAGCCGGCGGGGTAGGTTCCGTTGGACCAGTCCTTGAGGAAGTTGTGGTCGTCGGCGGGGTGGTAGTGGGTGGCGTCGAGGAAGCGCTTGAAGTCGGCGTTGGTGACGGGGTACTTGTCGATCCAGAAGGAGTCGATGTGGAGTTTGTGCTCATGGAAGCGGCGG
>DATMUN010000109.1:0-3973 GCA_035563895.1 Occallatibacter sp.
CCTCCGCGCCCTGCTCGGCTCCATCGTCGAGCGCCTGCCCAACACACTCCTGGTCGCACGTGTCGCCGTCTTCCTTGCCGGAGACCGCCCCGGCTCCCTGCACCTCGCCGCCTCGCACGGACTTCCCAACGAGGTCAGTACCGCCGGCTCACTCGACTTCAGCTTCCTCAACTTCGACGAGGCCACTGACCACTCGCACATCTTCTTCGAGAACGCCGAGCAGGCCCTGCATCTCTCCGAGTCGCAGCGTCAAACCGCCGCCCTGCTCGATCTCAACTACTACCTGCCTTGTCGTGTCCAGGACGGGCACACCACGCGCACCATTGCTGTCATCGGCCTCGGCCGCACCATCGGCGGAGACTTCCTCTCCAGCGAAGACGTCGAGCTCCTCGAATCCCTCGCCTCCTACATCGGCATCGCCCTCCAGAACGCCAGCCTCTACACCCGCCTCCAGGACAAGATCGTCGAGTTCGAGCGCCTCAAGGAGTTCAACGAGAACATCGTCGAGTCCATCAACGTTGGCATCCTCGCCCTCGACCTCGACGACCGCATCGAGAGCTGGAACGCGCAGATGGAGGCCATGTACGCGCTCTCCCGCGCCGAGGCGATTGGCCAACCGCTCCGCTCGGTCTTCCCCGCCGAATTTGCCGACGCACTGGACGGCTTCCGCAACGAGTCCGGCGTGCACAATCTCTACAAGTTCCCGCTCACCACGCGCGCCGGTGAGCAGCGCACCGCCAACATCGCCGTCGCCCCGCTTCTCTCACGCGACTTCGTCGTGGTCGGCCGCATCGTCATCGTCGACGACATCACCGAGCGCGTCTCGCTCGAAACCCAGCTCGCCCAGGCCGACAAACTCAGCTCAATTGGCCTGCTCGCCGCAGGCGTAGCTCACGAGATCAACACCCCGCTCGCTGTCATCTCGTCTTACGCACAGATGCTCTCCAAGCAGATGCGCGGCGATCAGCGCCTCGGCCCGGTCCTCGAAAAGATCACGCAGCAAAGCTTCCGCGCCTCAGAGATCGCCAACGGCCTGCTCAACTTCTCCCGCACCTCCACCACCGAGTTCCGCGAGGTGCATCTCAACCAGGTCATTCACGACACTCTTTCGCTGCTCGAGCACCAGTTCAAGAAAGCCATGATCGAGGTCACGCTTGAACTGACCAACGACCTGCCGCCTATCCACGGCAACCCCGGCAAGCTCCAGCAGGTCTTCCTCAATCTGTTGCTCAACGCAAAAGAGGCCATGCCCACCGGCGGCAAGCTCCGCATCGCCACCCAGGCCAACGGCCACGTCGAGGCCATCGTCGCTGACTCCGGCTCAGGCATCGCGCCCGAGCACCTCAAGCGCATCTACGATCCCTTCTTCACCACCAAGACCATGCCCAAGCCCGGCGAGCGCCGCGGCACCGGCCTCGGTCTCTCCGTCTCCTACGGCATCATCCAGGAACACGCGGGCAAAATTCACGTCGAGAGCGCGGTCGGCGCCGGCACCACTTTTCATCTTGAGTTTCCCCTTTTAAGGAAAACCGTAAATGTCTGAGGTCGATCTACCGATCAATCTATCTGCGTCTGGTTCTCAGTCCAATGGCTCCGTTGGCGCCAGCATCCTCGTCATCGACGACGAGGCCGGCATCCGCGAGTCGCTCGAAGTGCTGCTCACGCTTGAGGGCTACAACGTCCGCCTCGCCAGCGATGGCGAGCAGGGCCTCAACATCCTCGAGCTCGAAAACTACGACCTCATCCTTCTCGACCTCGCCCTGCCCGGCAAAACCGGCCTCGAACTGCTGCCTGACATCAAGGAGCGCCAGCCCGAAACGCCGGTCATCATGATCACCGCCTACGGCACCGTCGACAACGTCGTCGAAGCCATCAGAGCCGGTGCCGAGAACTTCGTCCAGAAGCCCTGGGACAACGAGAAACTCCTCGCCGACATCCGCTCCGCCGTCGCACGCCACCGCGCCGAAGAAGAAAATCTCCAGCTCAAGCGCACCCTCAAGCAGCGCTACAACTTCTCCAACATCGTCGGCAAATCCGACGGCATGCTGCGCATCTTCGACCTCGTCGCGCAGGTCGCACCCTCCCGTTCTACCGTCCTCATCCAAGGCGAGAGCGGCACCGGCAAGGAAGTCATCGCCAAAGCCATCCACGCGAACTCCCCGCGCAAAGACAAGCCCTTCGTCCCCATCAACACAGGCGCCATGCCGTCCGAGCTGCTTGAATCCACGCTCTTCGGCCATGTCAAAGGAGCTTTCACCTCTGCCGTCGCCTCCAAGAAGGGCCTCTTCGAAGTCGCCAACGGCGGCACGCTCTTCCTTGACGAAATCGCCACCATGGGCATGGACACCCAGGCCAAGATCCTGCGCGTCCTGCAGGACAAGCGCTTCATGCACCTCGGCGGCATTCAGGAAATTCAGGTGGACGTGCGCATCCTCGCCGCCACCAACGTCGATCTGCGCCAGGCCGTGCGCGAGGGCCGCTTCCGCGAGGATCTCTTCTACCGGCTAAACGTCATCACCGTCGACCTGCCGCCGCTGCGCGCCCGCCGCGAAGACATCCCGCTCCTCGCGCAGCACTTCCTCGACTACTACGCCAACGAAAACGCACTTGCCCCACGCCGACTCTCGTCGGACGCCATGCGCGCTCTTGTCGACTACGACTGGCCCGGCAACGTCCGCGAGTTGGAAAATTGCATCGAGCGCGGCGTCGTACTTTCGTCGGGCCCCGTCATCGGCTCCGACCTGCTCCCCGGCCACATCACCGGCCGCAGCTTCCAGGACGCCTTGCTCGAGCACAACCCCAACGCATCTCTCTTCGACATCCTCGAAGACATCGAGCGCCGCATCATCGTCGAGAAGCTGGAGCGCTGCAACGGCAACCAGACCGAAGCCGCCGAGCAGTTCCGCATCCCGCTCTCGACCCTCAACCAGAAGATCAAGCGCCTCAACATTGAAGTCCGTAAACGCGGCCGCGAGTAAGCCAACCTTCAGCCGATAGCATTGTCTTTCACACAGCGTCTGCGGCACGAGAATGGATGCCCCATTCTTCGCGCAGTCTCATCGCGCGAAGGGTGGGAAAGTAAGCCCGTGTCCCCGCCGTGACAAAGCACAATGTAACCCAAGCGAGATGGATGGTTGCCCCAGGTCTCACTTCTGAGACCTGGGAAAGCGCACCTGCAACTTCACTAGGTATCTATTTTTTCTTCGTTCTCAGGTGCGCGTACTCATCAATCGGAAATTCATCGTAAGGGTTGTGTACCCGCAGGCGATGTGTAAGATACGCACTACTCCACTTTCGTTGCACAACGAGCACCCATGGCCTTGGCGTACAAGTTTCCTTGATGCATTGGTAGTAGTCATCCGGACGGAAATAGAAGCCGTAGTTCACGCACGCGCCGAGACCATCGTCTGCACAATCCGGTTCTAAAACGAGTTGGCCGCTCACCTCGCTCATAAGGATGTCTAGACACACATAACCGACAGGCACATCCATCGTGGATGTGATCGTATTTCCCTCAAACTGCATTTTTGTGCGGCGACCATCTGACAGACAGTCGATCAAAATCGGTAATCCACGTTCGCCAAGTCGAATCAAATCGACAACTGCTGGCGCTGGTTGCCGGTAGCCACCCGAAGGTTCCGTCCCCGCCGGATACACCACACTGTCATCTGCGGCACCGTCTTCGACATAACTTGTTCCGTAGTTCTGCACCGTAATGAGCGGGTCAATTGAGCGGCGATAATCTGCTGCGGTTGCCAGCCGCGCGGATTTCACCGCCCACGCAGGCTGCAAATTCACTAACACAGCCACGACAACAAGCAATAAACGAACACCCGTCGCCACGTCCCTCTGAAAGTTCATGCCCAACACTCTAGCGCACGCACCTTCGTCCTGCGAGACGCATCTCCCTACCGCGCCTCAACCCACCGCCCCAAAAACTCCCGCAACTCCCCCGGCGGCCTCATCCAAACAT
>DATMUN010000110.1:0-3379 GCA_035563895.1 Occallatibacter sp.
AGCGATCTTCTTGACGGCTTCATTGCAACGGATGAGAACCCGGAGCTGGCCGTCATTGTTCCGACTTACAACGAACGCGATAACGTTCCGCTCTTACTTGAAAAACTGCGTACAACCCTGTCTGGAATCCATTGGGAAGCAATCTTTGTCGATGACGATTCGCCGGATGGCACATCGGAGGTCGTACGACAGCTTGCAATGCACGATCGTCGCGTGCGACTCGTGCATCGTGTAGGCCGCCGCGGGCTCTCCTCAGCATGCATCGAAGGCATGCTTGCCAGTTCCTCGCCTTTCATAGCCGTGATGGATGCCGACCTGCAGCACGATGAATCGATCCTGCCTGCGATGCTCGACAAGCTGCGCACGGAAGAGCTCGATTTAGTGGTGGCAACTCGTAACGCCGCTGGTGGCAGCATGGGCGCGTTCAGCGCCAGCCGCGTCTTTCTCAGCCGGCTCGGACAGCGGATCAGCCGCTCGATCGCACGTTGCATGGTCTCTGACCCCATGAGCGGTTTCTTCCTGCTGCGGCGCTCGTTTTTGCTCGAGGTTGTTCACCGGCTCAACGGTAGCGGCTTCAAGATTCTGCTCGACCTGCTAGCCAGCTCATTGCGGCCCGCGCGCGTTGGCGAAGTTGGCTACCGCTTCGGCAAGCGTCAGCACGGAAGCAGCAAGCTCAATCTCACGGTTGGCCTCGAGTACATCGCCATGGTCGTGGACAAGCTCAGCGGTGGAATGATCCCAACGCGGGTGCTCACCTTCTCCCTGATCGGCGGGCTCGGCGTTCTGGTGCATTTCCTCTGCCTCAGCGCGCTCTATCGCGAGCAGCACATCGCCTTCGCTTTCGCTCAGGCCGTCGCAACCAGCGTAGCCATGGTGAGCAACTTTTTCCTCAACGATCTGATTACCTTTCGCGATCGGCGACTCAAGGGGTTTCACAAGCTCACTGGCCTGTTGATGTTCTGCCTCGGCTGCTCATTTGGCGCATTGGCAAACGTATCGCTTGCACAGGTTCTGCTGAGCGACGGCTTGCCGTGGTACCTGTCGGCGTTTGCAGGCATCGTTGTCAGCTCCGGATGGAACTACTCCATCAGCAGCCTGTTCACATGGCGCAAGCCGCAGACACGGTCGCTGCCTGTTCCGCATACATATTCCGACTCCGTGCCTTTGAGCTAGGGGAGAACGCCCGTGAAAATGCTCCAATCGAAGAAATTCATCGCACTTTTCTGGCTGGCTTCAGCCATCACCGTTGCTGTGCTCACGTGGCAGGGGCCGGCATGGTGGGACACGGACGTGTACGCAACGGCGATGCATGCGCTCAAGCGCGGCGGCGATCCTTATGCCGAGGGAATTGCCGCGCAGCAGACATTCCAGGCGCAAATCCAGGATGCTCATGCAAAGCCACCGATGACCTATGTCTACTCGCCCCTCACACTGCCGATGTTGCGTGTGCTGGGGCACGTGCCGGATCGCGTACTGGGCATGGCCTACTACACAGCGCTGCTCGGCGGCTTTCTGTTGCAGCTGTGGGCGGCGTGGAAGATGGCGCTGCCGCATGAGCGCAGCGTGCTGCCCTTCTTGTTTCCTGCGGTGGCGTTCTTCCCCGGTCTGCTGAATGACGATGTGGTGCTCAGCGGCAATGTGGTCTATCTGCTCTACGGCCTGATCCTCGCTGCGGCAGTGCCAGGCTGGAAGCGCGATCGCTGGGGTTTGTACTACGCTGCCGTTCTCGCTGCGTCCTGCTTCAAGGCGCCGCTCCTCAGCCTGCTCGCATTGCCGGTTTTCTTTGGGCACAAGCAATGGTGGAAAGCTGCTGCATGCGGCGTCGCGGGCGTCGCGCTGTTCGCGAGCCAGGCGTTCATATGGCCTAAGCTCTTCGCCGAATACCTGACCGCCGTAAATCTGCAGTTCACTTACAACGACGACTTCGGCTTCGGCCCCGCTGGTCTTTTGGGTAGCGCTCTCTGGCACGCAGGCCTGCCATATTCGCTGCCGTCGCAGATTCTCTACCTCGCGTTCGCCGCACTGATCGGCACTACCCTATGGCTTACGGTACGCCGGCTGCCCAACGCACCGGAGGCGAAGGCTGCATGGCTTCCGGTGGTCCTTGTCGGTACTATCCTGCTCAATCCGCGTGTGAAGGAATACGACATTGCGCCGCTAACAATTCCGCTTGTTCTGATCGCGTGGCGCGCGTGCCTTGTTGCGCGTGCTGCTTTCGAGACGCGTCAGCGGGCTACTCGTCTGTTCCTCGCGTGGAGCAGCGCTCAGGTGGATATGCTTGGAGCAAAAAACTCGCGGCTGGAATGGAGCACCGTGGTCGCAGAGGCGGCAGCGTTCGGGTGGTTTCTAGCCATCAACTTCGCTGCCGGAAGCGGCATCTGGAAGCCTCTCGCGCTTGTGGTGTTGTTGGCGGGGTTTACGGCAGGCACGTGGGCAACCATCTACTGGGGTGCGCTCGAGGAGCAGTCCACCGGAAACAACCGATCCACCTCAACCAATCCACTGACGGTGAAGGTCGTCCAATGATCCGGTCGTACCAGGCCTGTTCACAATAGACGCCCTAAAAACGGAGCACAGCGACATGGTGTGTATCAGCCAGATTGATTCACGCTTTGCATTGCGCTCCGTGCTGCATTCGCGTTAGCCGCGGCACGACGATTAGCGTTACAGCAAACAGAAAGATTGATGCCGCTATGAACTTCATCCGGCCATGCACAGATGGTTAGCGTGCGAAGAAACGCACCGTGGAACACGGCCCTTCTGCATGTTTCGTATGCCCGCATCCGAGTTCCACACGGTCGAATTAAAGCTACTCTCGAGGCCCCCTGCCCGCTCTCTTTTTGTTTGGAATTCCCGATACTGCGCGGTGAGCGGTCTGCCCTGTATACTGGCGCGGCATCCGATTTTGGGAGAATTGCTCATGCTTAAGAAAACGTTTGCCGGAGCCGCCTCGGTCGCTCTTGCGCTCCTCGCCTCCACGTTCACCAGCGCCCAGCCTGCCCCGCAGCTGACTATTCATCCCAGCCAACCGCTCCATGCGGTTTCGCCCACCCTCTACGGACTCATGACCGAGGAGATCAACTACTCCTACGATGGCGGACTGTACGCCGAGATGGTCCGCAATCGCACCTTCCGCGGGGATTGGTCCGGGAGCGGGTCCTGGTATCTGGTGGAAGAAGGCAACGCTGACGCCAAGATGGACCGGGACGAGCACACCGGCCCCTCGGATGCACTTTCCTCCAGCCTTCGCATCGACGTCTCCCGCGCCGATGCGCACAGTACGGCAGGCGTGATGAACATTGGCTGGTGGGGCATGGCGGTTACGCCGGATACGGTCTACAAGGGCTCGTTCTATGCCAAGACCACGACCGCCGACCTT
>DATMUN010000111.1:0-5799 GCA_035563895.1 Occallatibacter sp.
CGCCGGAACGGGATCGCACGATGAGGTTCTGGCAGCGCTGGCAGGAACAGCCGCCGATTCACAACGTAATGTCGCTGAGAAGACACGCCGCGTGGTGATGGCTTCGCTTGGCGTGATGCAGGAGCAGAAAGCCGGGCGCAAGCGCGTCCGCGCCGTGGCGCTCGCCGCCGTCCTCGTCATCCTGCTCGTGGTTGGCCCCGTTCTCTTCTGGCTGGTTGACCTGCTTACCGACGAAGAACGTATTCCCCGGCTCACGGGCGAGATCGCCATCTGGGGCTTCTTCCTCTGCACGGCGCTTCTGGCTGCTGGCCTCGTGGCCGGCTGGGTGCGGCAGAAGCGGTAATTGTCTCGCCGAGTACTTCGAGCTAACGCAACTTCTGAAATCGCTTCTCCGTCCATGCAATAGCGGGTAAGCTGGACTTACTTTCCACGTTTACCTGCAAAGGCAGAATCAGCGAATGCGCGAGCCCGAATCCATTCACGCGAACGACGACACCCAACTGGTGCCCCTGTGGTCCATGGTGGCTGCGGCGGTATCGTTCCTGCTGGTGGAGTACTACTTCTGGTTTGTGTTTCCTACCCAGCAGAGGCACGTTACCCCGATCGGGCTGCGTGTTTACCTGAACGTGTCATGGGGCCTGCTGGCAGCTGTGTATTTTCTGCTGATCGGCTTTATCAGCAAGGACGCGCCACGGCGCTCCATGAGCTCGCGGTTCTGGATGCTGATCTGCTTCGTGATGCCCGGCGGCATCGGAGCAGTTCTCTACTTCCTGCTGCGGGCGCCCCTGGTGGCAAGCTGCCCCGCGTGCAGAACGCAGGTTCTGGGGGACTTCCACTTCTGCCCGCAGTGCAACTACCAGCTGGCTGCAAGCTGCGGCAACTGCTTCCACACCGTTCGGGCAACCGACCAGTTCTGCACGCGATGCGGGCACGAGCTCTCACGCGATCAGATGCCTGCCCGGCTACGCGCTATCGGGCAGTAATCTCCTGCCAATTGACCCGGCTGCGCCCGAATTCCTACAATCGGCTATTGCCCTATGGCGATCTCAGCGCTCATTGTCGATGACGAACGGCTGGCCCGCGAGGAGCTGAAAGACCTGCTCGACGAGGTGGGCGGTGTCGATATTGTTGCGCAGGGCGAGAACGGCATCGAGGCCGTGAGCCTGATTGAGGAGCTCCATCCGGACCTGGTCTTCCTCGACGTACAGATGCCGGGGCTCGATGGATTCGCCGTGATCAAGAAGCTCGTGGAGAAGCAGAGCTCGGCCACGGAGAAGGATGCAGAGCCGCTGCCGCAGTTTGTCTTTGCCACCGCCTACGATCAGTACGCGGTGAAGGCCTTCGATGTGAACGCGGTGGACTACCTGCTGAAGCCGTTTGACCGCGGACGCGTGGCACAGGCAGTGGAGCGGGCGCGGGGACGGATGGGCGGCGCTACGCCAGACAGTTCGTCGCAGATTGACGCGCTGCTGAAGCTGCTGAACCGGCCGCAGGCCGCGCAGACCAGCAAGCTGATTGTGCAGGCGCAGAGCCGCCTGCTGCTGGTGGACCAGGCCGAGATCTGCTACGCAGCCATCGACGAGGGCGTGATCCGCGTGGTGACGCAGCACTTCGAAGGGCAGTCGAAGTGCCGCACGCTGGAAGAGCTGCTCGACCTGCTGGACCCTGCGCTGTTCTGGCGCGCGCATCGCGGCTTCGTGGTCAACATCAACCACATCCGCGAAGTGGTGCCGTGGTTCAAGTCGAGTTACCAGCTACGCATGGACGACAAGAAGCAGACGGAGATTCCGGTGAGCCGTGCTCAGACGCGGCGGCTGCGCGAGCTTTTTAATCTGTAGGCTCCGCTGGCGATTTAGCCTCAGCGACGCCTTCGCTCGACTCCTTCGCAAAACTCAGCTCTCTACGAACGAGTCGGCCATGAAAGAAGAAGCTTCCGGCATAAAGCGCTGCGCAGACGAGAAGGCCGAAGGCACTTAAGCGAAGTTGTTGGGCCGTATCGATTGACACCCAATACGCACCCTCTACTTTTTGTGTGGCAACGAGAGCAACCGTATGCGCAGCAGCCATGCAGAAATCAGCCAAAACCAACACAAGTGTCAGCACTGAGAAGCGACGCAGCGAGTCTGCATGGGCATTGGCCGTAAGCCAGATAGCGCGAAACCGACTGCTTGCCGATCTGCCTTCACGCTGAAGACGGCGCAGGCGGGCCAGATTCCAGGCGAGTTGCTGCGCACGCGCGAGAAGCACAATGAGCATGAAGGCCAGGTAGAAGACGAAGAGTTTCTCATACCATGGCGGATTCCCAGGATAGAGTGACTGCACATCAAACGTTACAGTCTTCCCAGCTTCTTGCAGCAGGATCATGGCACCATCCGCGTACGACGAACCAGCGTAGCATGCTCGGCTTCGAACAACTTGCCCGCGATGTTCCTACTGCTCCCTGTTCCTCGCCTTCAGTCGTAGCGCTCGGTGACAATCTGTTTGCGGTGCCAGCCGAGAGGCTTCAGCGTGTCACGCACCGAGGCGATCATGGGGCTGAGGCCGCAGGCGTAGGCATAGATGTCGAACTGAAGCTGAACGATCGGCACAGCAGGATCGACAGGCAGCGCGGGCAATGGCTGCCCATTCTGTTCGGCGCGAGCCTTTACGATCTGCGCGACATGCTCCTGCACGTAGCCGCGCAGTCCAGCCCAGTCGTCCGAGGCACGCGAAAGCGTAGGCAGGTAGCGGAAGTTCGCATGGCGTGCGGCGAGCGCCTCGAACTCGTCGCGGTAGTAGAGCTCGGTCGCGTGGCGAGTTCCATACACCAGCCAGATTTGCTTGCCGTTGCTGCGGTCACCACCGTCTGCCGGAAAGAGCCATTGCAGCATCGAGCGCATGGGAGCAACTCCGGTGCCGGTGGCGATGAGGATTGAGTCCGTGACCGGCTCGTGCAGCGTGAAGTAGCCGTTAGGGCCAAAGACGCGCACCGGCGCGCCGACGGGCACATCCTCGGGCAGATCAGCAAGCCGGTTCGAGAAGAAGCCTCCCTCGACGCGGTTCAGGCAGAGCTCGAAGCGATTGCCTGCGGGCGCAGAGGCCAGCGAGTAGGCGCGCACCTGCTCCTTGCCGGAACGGTCCTCGGCAACGGCAGAGATAAACTGCCCCGGCGTGAAGGCGAGCTCAGCGCCGTCCTCCAGTACAAACTCGAAGTGATACGTCTGTGCCGATTCCGAAAGGCAGGTTTTGTGCACAAGATGGGCGGTGCGGTAGTTGCGCTCCACGGTGGTTGGGGAATCTCCTTGCCTCACCAGACTAAGCGGTGCGGGCCGAGGTGAGGCAATGCCGGTGCAGCGTCAGGCGAGTTTATCGGCCTGAGCGGCGAGGGAGAAGTCCCTGGCGGTGATGCCGCCGGCATCGTGTGTGACCAGTGCGAGGCGCACTCGATTGTAGCGAATGTCGATGTCGGGGTGGTGCCCGGCGGCTTCTGCCGCGTCGCCCACGCGATTCACGAATCCCAGGGCTGCAACGAAGTCCTTGAATGCAAAAGTGCGCGTGAGTACGCCATCCGCTACAGTCCACTCGGGGTGACTGGCGAGCCGGGTGGCGATTTCAGCCTGGGTGAGTGGATGCATAGCATGCCTCCTGCCGCCGCGCAATGCGGCGAGATTATTGGACCACAACCCAGAGCAACACGGAACAAGTATCCCCTGGTACGTGTCGAAGCGGCCTGTTTACGCGCCAATTACCTTTGTGTAAGTGATCGCTTCATCGCTGGTGACAAGGGATGCAGAGGCTGTGGTCTGATGGATGCAGTTTCCCCCAACTGGCTGGGCTGTCGGCGCAACCTTCGCACGAACGCGCGGAAGGTTGGTCCTGAGCGGGAAGCAAGCTGGACACGAGAGACCCTGATTCCCCGGGGCAAACAGAAGTTTTTCCTGGAATTCTCCTCAGATTGATGCAGACGCCTTAGGAATAAGGTGCGCGGGATATCCCCGCGCGCAGAGGGAATGGTGATGGTCTTCCCTTCCCGACCGGAGATAGCATGCGCGAACGGATGCAAGTGAAGCGGATTGTGGCTTGCCTGGTGCTGGCGTTGGCTGCGAGCCTGATGCTCGGCTGCTCGGGCGTAACGGTCACCGACCCGAGCTACTTCGCGGCGATCAAGTCGGCGGCCAACTCACTGCGCGTGAATCAGACGATGCAAATCGAGAACAACTCCGCAATCACCAAAGTGTCGCTGGCGTTTTATGTGAATGGCATTCAGGGTGGCAACGCTCAGGTCGGCACCATCGATGCAACTGGCCTCTACACCGCGCCTGCCGTGGTTCCGGTTCCGAACACCGTGACGATCACGAGTGTGGCCACCGGCCACTCGAACTATCCGAACGGCTCGCTGACGCTTGCGGTGCTGAATCCGATTCCAATCATCGATACGGTGACGCCGACGACGCTGACCGAAGGCTCGGCGCTGGTGTCGGTGACCGGCTCGCAGTTTGTTTATGGCGCCACGATCCTGTGGAATGGCGTGGCTGTACCGACCACCTACATCTCCAGCACGCAGTTGGCCGCCACGATTGACGCGCCGAATCCGGGAACCTTTCCGCTGACGGTCACCAACCCGGACCCCGGATCGGCAACGGCGCAGACTGTGCCGGTACTCGTGCAGGCCGGCGTCGTATCTCTCAAACTGGATACGAGCGGCGGCACCACCGTGCGCGTGCGCAACTCAATTATGTTCTCGCTCACGGTGATGGGCACAAACAACACCGCGGTCAACGTGCTGGTGAACGGCATCGCCGGTGGCAACGCGCAGATTGGCACCGCATCCGCAAACACCACCGGCACGATTACCTACACGGCGCCGGCAGTAGTGCCGACACCGTCCAACGTAGTGCAGCTGACTCTGGTAAGCGTGGACAGCCCGTCGGTATCGCTCAGCCAGAACATCGCCGTGCTCAATCCCATTCCGATACTCACTGCAGCTACGCCGGACGCCTTCTCGGTCGGCACGTCTTCTGTGGTTCTCACCGGTAGGGACTTTATCAGCGGAGCGCGATTGCTTGTTAACGGCAGTGCGGTGCCCACCACGTTCAACAGCGGCACGCAGCTGACGGCGACGATCTCGCCCACGCAGGCGGGCACGCTGGATCTGCAAGTGCTGAACCCCGATCCCGGCGCGGCCACCTCGGCTGACCTGATCGCAACCGTGGGTGGCACTGTGCCCACTCCACCGGTGAGCGTGAACGATGCCGCACGGTTCCTGGACCAGGCAACCTTCGGCGCGACGGAGCAGGACGTACGGCACCTTTCGACGATCGGCTACCAGGCGTGGTTCAACGAGCAGTTTGCAACGCAGCAGACGCTGCTCGAGCCGGGCGTAGAGCAGGCGCTGATCCTGAACAACCCGGCATGCGCGGGCGGCGATGTAACCTGCAACTCGAAGCTGTTCGTGCAGAACCTCGACGGGCAGAATTACGTTGAAAACGGCTTCTGGCAGCAGAGTCTGACTGCTCCCGATCAACTGCGGCAGCGTGTGGCTTACTCACTGCACGAGATGCTGGTGATCTCCATGGCATCGACGGGCGTCGAAAGCATGCCGCGCGGCGCGGCGCACTACTACGACGTGCTGGGAGCCGATGCGTTTGTGAACTTCAGGCAGTTACTGGAAGACGTGACGCTGAACCCGATGATGGGCCAGTGGCTGGCGATGCAAGGCAACGACAAGGGCAACGACAACACCGATCCGGATGAGAACTATGCGCGCGAGGTGATGCAGCTGTTCACCATCGGGCTGTGGCAACTGAACGACGACGGCTC
>DATMUN010000112.1:0-4859 GCA_035563895.1 Occallatibacter sp.
CGGGCTGGAACCAGAAGTGGCGCGGGCCGCTGCGGCAGGCGCTGGACGAGCTGCGCGACGCGATTACTCCGCTGACGGAGCAGGAAGGCGCGCGGCTGTTCACGGATGTGTGGTCAGCGCGGGACGAGTACATCGACGTGATTCTCGACCGCGGCACGGAGACAGTACAGGCGTTTTTCGGGAAGCACGCCGTGCACGCGCTGGACGACGCCGAGCGTGTGCGTGTGCTGGAGCTGATGGAGATGCAGCGGCACGCGCAGCTGATGTACACGAGCTGCGGATGGTTCTTCGATGACATCAGCGGCATTGAGACGGTGCAGGTGATTGCGTATGCGGCGCGCGTGCTGCAACTGGCGCAGCAGGTGTTTGGCGAGCGCGCGGCCGGACTGGAAGAGGCGTTTGTGGCGCGGCTGGCGGAGGCGAAGTCAAACTCGGCCGCGGCGGGCGACGGCGCGCAGATCTATCGCGAGAAGACGGGGTCGCTGAAGCTGGGCCTGGAGCAGGTGACGGCGCACTACGCCATCAGCAGCGTATTCTCCTCATTCGCAGACGAGACGGAGCTGTTCTGCTACAAGGTGCGGCGCATCTCCTACAACATCTACACCTCAGGCCGCGGGCGGCTGGCGCTGGGCCGCGTGCACGTGGCCAACACGATCACCGGCGAGAAGCAGGCGTTCAGCTTTGCCGTGCTGCACTTTGGCGATCAGAACATTACCGCGGCCGTGAAGAGCTACGATGCGGCAGATGCCGCGACCTTCGAGGAGTTTGCCGCGGGCGCTGCCGGATATGTGCTGAAGGCGGACTTCCCTGAGGTGATCCGGCTTATCGACCGCTACTACGGGCATGTGGACTACTCGCTGACCTCGCTGTTTACCGACGAGCAGCGCAGGATCGTGACGCTGATCCTGAACTCGACGCTGTGGGATATCGAGAACTCGATGACCACGATCTACGAGGATC
Source organism: Occallatibacter sp. (assembly GCA_035563895.1). Lineage (GTDB taxonomy): Bacteria > Acidobacteriota > Terriglobia > Terriglobales > Acidobacteriaceae > Telmatobacter. The sequence continues at coordinate 961 of DATMUN010000112.1, forward strand.
ACGCGAGCCTGCTGCACTACCTCTCGCAGGCCGGCCTGCCCAAGCCTGCGGCACTCACGCTGGCGGCCGGCTTTGCGATCAACGCCGGTTTGCGGCGCGCGCTCGAGACGGACCCTATCGACGCAGCACTGCTGAAGTCGTATCTGCAACTGGCGAATGCGGACCAGGTGAAGCTCGAGACCTCGGACCTGAGCTACCTGGCAGACCTGCGCATGAAGCGGGCGATGGTGGAGCTGCAGCTCTCCGCTGGGTCGCTGGAGATGCTGGATCGCGCAGTTGCACTGGCGCGCGCGCTGCAGGACATGCCCTTCGAGTTGAACCTGTGGCAGGCGCAGAACATCTGGTATGAGATTCTGCGCAGCTCAAGCTACGCGCTCACGGCGCTCGAGGACGACGAACGGCCGCGCTGGGATGCGGACTTCGCCGAGCTGGGCCGATGCCTGTCCATCGATACCGAAGCGATCACCGCGCAGGAGCAGCTGGCGGAGACCACGGGAGACTGAGGGCAGAGAAGAGCTCGCCCTCAATATCCCCGGCGTACGGACTTGCCGACTCGCTAACTTGCGGCCACAGCCGCGCCCAGCGCCAACTCAATCTCGATCTTCGGCGGCACCATCAGCGTGTTGTGCACCAGGCATGCATGCACCGCGCGCTTCAACCCCTCGCGGTGCTCGTCGTTCAGTTCCGCCGGGCTCTCCACGCGAATCACAAAGTTGCCCAGCCGCGCCGGCGGTTTCAGCTTCTCCGCCGTCACCTTCACTTCCACGCCGCCGCTCTCCAGCCCGCGCGTCTTCAGGTACTGCACCGCGTAGAACCCCGCGCACGAGCCCAGCGACGTCAGCAGAAACTCCGGCGGCGTCATCCCCGCGTCCTCGCCGCCATTGCTCGCGGGCTGGTCGCAGATCACTTCGTGCCCGCGCGCCTCAACCGAAAACCTCACCTGATCCAGATGCTTTACCGTTACTTCCATTGCCTACTTTTCCTCTCACCTCAATAAATCCACACAGTACGCACTTCGTTACACGGCCGATTCGTTCGGCGTCCGCGCCAGCCGCAGGTACTCTCGCGTGAGCGCCGCCTGCAGCCGCGCAATCACCTTCTCGTCGCATGCCACCTCCGCGGTTCGGCAGCGCTCGATCGTGCCCCGCAGCTCGCGCAGAAACGCCACACACGCGGGGCAGCCCTCGATGTGCGCCTGCATCTCCTCGCAGCTCTTCGGCTCCAGGTTGCCGTCCAGATACTCCGAGAGCTCGGCAAACAGCTCGCGGCACGCCACGGGCCGCTTCTTCGCGCCGCCGCGCGGCTTTTCTGCTTTCGGCGCCCCCGCCGCGCGATCCGTGAGCACCTGCACTGCCTTGCGCGCCGCCAGCCGCGCCCTGTGCAGCCGCACCCGCACCGTTCCCGTCTTCAACCCCAGCACCTGCGCCACCTCTTCCGTAGCCAGGTCCTCCATGTCGTGCAGCACCAGCACCAGCCGCAGGCTCAGCGGAATCTTCTGCACCGCGCGCATCAGCAGCTCCTGCCCCTCTGAGCGCACCGCGTCGGCCTCAGGATTCGCCGCCGCATCCACCAGCAGCCGACCCAGCTCCGCGTCATCCGGCATCAGCTCGTCCAGCGACAGCGTCTTCTCCGGCGCCCCGGCAGGCCTGCGCCGCATGCGCCAGCAGCGGTTCCGCGTCACGGTGTAGAGCCACACGGCCAGCGCCCGCGGCTCGGCAATCCGCGCCAGATGCGGCATCGCACGATACAGCACCTCCTGCATCGTGTCCTCTGCATCTTCCGGATGCCCGCAGACCTTCATGCTGAACGAGTAAACCGTGCGCTGCAGCAGCGCCATCGCCTGCTCCACCGCCTCCGGCGTATTCCGTTTCAGCAGCTCCGCCGCCTCGCTCAACTCAGGTCGCATACAAAGAAAAGGGCCAACTCCCCAAGTATAGGAAAGTTGGCCCCACTCTCTCAGTGACCGCCGCCTGTCATCCACGAACCAGGGACGGCGAACTGTTCCCTGTCCCTGCAAATCAATACCGCCAGCTCTTCAGATCCGCCCCCGCCGGGGCCGTCTTCTCCATCTGCTCCACAATCTTCGGCAGATACTGCGTGTTGTAGTGCAGCCGCGAGTACGCATTCGCGAGCGTCGGATCGCCGTTCCAGCAGTGCTCCGCGCGCGGCCCATACGTCACCTCGCCGCCATACGCCGGGTCCTTGGTGGACTTCAGAAAGTCCTCCATCCGGTACACCGCGTCGTTCAGCATGTACGTATCGTCCGAGCCCACATAGATGTGGATCTTGCCTTCGAGCTTCGGCCCCAGCGTCTTCCACTCGCGCTCCAGCTTCGCTTCCAGGTCATAGTGCTCGCGCCAGTACTCGGCTACCTTGTGGTCAATCTCGCCCGTCTCCTTGTCGAAGATCGGCTGCGGATATCCATCTGCGCCCACCGGCCCATACACCGCCTGCCATATGTCGAACTGCTCGCCCGAGCGCCCATGATCGCCCAGCGCCAGCTCGTACTGGTTGTTCTCCTTCGTCGTGATCAGCGTGTGCCCCAGGTAGTCGCGCATCGCGGGCTGCTCCACCCGCTTGTGCGCGCCCTCCAGGTAGAAGGCGTTCTTGTCCTCGTAGAGATTGATGTTTGTGTACGCGTGAAAGTCCACCGGGTCCGGGCAGGCCGCAAACGCACCGTTGTAGTGGTCCGGATAGAACACCTGCACCGCCAGCGCCTCCCAGCCTCCCGTCGACCCGCCATAGGCAAACCGCGCCCAGCCCAGCCCCAGCCCGCGAAACTGCTTCTCAATCGCCGGAATCAGCTCCGTCTCTATGGCTTCCCCATACGGTCCCACGTTCGCCGAGTCCACTGCGTACGAGTCGTCGTAGAACGGGTTCGCATGCTGAATCTTCACAATCAGCACGCGCGGAAATCCAGGCCCCGACCACTTCTTGTAAAAGTCGTACGCCTCCTGCTGCTGGATGCGGTTGTACCCGGCCAGGTGGAAGCGGTCGCTGTAGTCCGGCTTTAGATTTGCGTCCGGCGGCTCTGTTCTGAAGCCGTCAAAGTCCGGCACAAAGTGATCGTGGAAGATGATCAGCGGAAAGCGCGCCTCCGTGTGCTCGTCAAACCCCTCCGGCACCAGCACCGCCGCGCCCAGGTACATCGGCCGCCCCCAGAACTTCGTCAGCACCGCGCTCTGGATGCGGATATGCCGGATGTACTTCGTATCCTTCGGCGCAGCGATCGGCGGAATCACCTCGCTCAGTTCGAGCCTGATTGGCCCTGCGCCCTTCTTCACCGCAATCTTCTCGGTCTTCGAGTACAGGTTCCCCGGCGACTCGTTCCAGTGCTGCCCCTCGCCCTGGTCCATGTGCAGCTTCACCGTCTTGCCATCCGCACGATGAAACGTCTCGTAGCGGTTCAGCACCGCCTGCACGTAGTACTCGCCCGCTGGAACATCCTGCAGGCTCTTCACCGGGTAGCCATATGCCGCCGCGTCCACCAGCTTCGCCTCGCCCGGCTTCCACCCGTCCACCGTCACGCCAAACACCATCTGCGACTTCGGCGTGTCATTGATCTGGTTCCGCGGCTCATCGCTCGCATCCGTCGAGAGCACCAGCAGCAACCGCCCATCCAGCGGCGCCGCACTCCGCCCCGCCGGAAACGTAATCGAAAACGACTGCGCCCCAGCCGCAGCAGCACACGCAAGAAGAAGAGAAAAGCCAGCCACCATCATCCGTTTCATGCTGGCTACTATAAATGCCCTGTCTACGCCGCTCGCTGTTCGCTCGCGGGGTGGTGGTGAGTGAGCGTTGGATCGATCGTGACGGGGGTTGGGGTTTGGTATCCCCGGTCCCCGAATGCCAGAGACTGGAGGCACCCGGGGGCTGCGGTCTAGCTATTCGAAAAATTG
>DATMUN010000113.1:0-4489 GCA_035563895.1 Occallatibacter sp.
GGGTGGGGGGATCGAGGGGGTCTTTGGGGCCGAAACGAGGTCCGACATGGGCGAGAGTGAGGAGCATCTGGGGGAAGGATAACGCAATGAGAGGGATACGGGACAATTTTGAAAGTAGGATTTATTCGTATTTACGGAATCAGAGGGGCAATTTATATGTTTTTTGGAATTTGGACCTATTAGATCTTAAAAAATTAATATTTTTAAATATATGCGTTTACAGGAAGTTGCATATTGCGAAGTTGACTGAGCGAGTTGGCATGGAACGTGCAAGCTTTGAATGGGCAAGTAGCCATGTGAGTAGTGCTGGTCGTACTAGTCGTACTTAACTAGAGTCCCGGCGCGGCGGTTGCCCGATCCTTTCATCCTGAGACAGCTCAAAGTCTCGGCAAAAAGATCAAGAAAGACAAAACAGGATTCCGCTTCAGCGTGGAGTGGAACGCACACCCTTTGGGTGCGGGGGAGAGCACGAGGCTCTTGCGCCCTCGCATCGTTATTCTCGGACGAATCTGAAGGAGATTCTGGATGAAGCAGTGGTTCAGAACGAAGTTTGTTCTCGGCTTGTTACTACTTCCTTTGTTGTTGGCGGTATCCAGCACGCGAGCGGCATTTGCACAGGTGGAGACCGGGCAGATTGCAGGAACGGTGACGGACCAGTCTGGCGCCGTGGTTCCGAATGCAACGGTCATTGCGAAGAACCTGGGCACGAATGCTGAGCGTACGACGCAGACAAATGCGACGGGCTTTTACCAGCTGACGGGGCTGGCAGCGGCGCGGTACCAGATCACGATCAATGCAGGCAGCTTTAAGCCGTACACAGCGAAGGCTGAGGTTACGGTGGGCGCGCGCGTTGCACTGGATGTGAAGTTGTCGGTGGATTCGACGATAGTGGAAGTGCAGGTCGTGGGCGAGGGCGGTGTGCAGGTCAACACGCAATCGCAGGAGATTTCGCAGGTCATCAACTCTGAGCAGGTGGCACAGCTTCCCAGCTTGACGCGTAACCCGTATGACTTCGTGGCCATCTCCGGCAACATTTCAAACGGTGATGCAGGATCCTCGGGCAGCAGCAGCTCACAGAACTCCTCAACGCGCGGCGTCGGCTTCGCGATCAACGGACAGCGGTCGTCGGGCACAGAAATCCTGCTGGACGGCGTGGAAAACGTCAGCGTGTTTGGCGATTCGATCGGCATCAATGTTCCGCTCGATGCGATGCAGGAGTACCGCGTTTCGACCAGCAACTTCGAGGCGCAGTTCGGACGCGCTTCGGGCGGCGTGGTAAACGTGACGACGAAGGGCGGCACAAATGCCTTCCACGGAAATGCGTGGGAGTACAACCGCCTTTCTTCCTATACCGCGAACACCGAGACCAACGATCAAGAGGGATCGGCGAAGGGCGTCTATACGCGCAACCAGTTCGGCTTCACAGCCGGCGGTCCGGTGCTGAAGGACAAGCTCTTCGTGTTTGGCAGCGCTGAGTGGACGCGCGTGCGCAGCAACGCAGTGGGTTCTGCTGCGGTGCCGACGCCGGAGTTTCTTGCGGCCGCAGGCTCGAATATTCAGGACTTCTTCAACACCTACGGCGGTAAGACGTTCACCTACACGCAGACCTACTCGGCGAGCGATGTTTACGGCAGCTCGCTTCCGACGGGGCTTGACGGCAGCACGCCGATGTTCGGCGTTGTGAGCTTTACCGGACCGCAGAACGCGGGCGGCGGTGTTCCGCAGAACACGTACAACTACCTGATTCGTGGCGACTACAACCCGAACGCGACTACGCAGATGTTCTTCCGCTATGTGAACTACCACGAAGTGGATCAGGCAGGAAGTTCCTTTATCTCGCCGTATTCGCAGTACAACGTGGGCCAGACGGACACGAACCAAGCCTATCTGTACAGCCTGACGCACGAGTTTACGCCGACGCTGGTGAGTGCGACCAAGCTGAGCTTCAGCCGGTTCAATACCTTCCAGTCGTACGACACCTCGTTGCAGAACGTTCCGACGCTGGTGGTTTCGCCGAACGCAACTGTTCCTGGCACGGGTATTCCGATTCAGCTGCCTGGCTTCTATGACACCAACCCTGCCAACGGTGGCCTGCCGTTCGGCGGCCCGCAGAACACGGTGCAGATCAACGAAGACCTCAACTGGGTGAAGGGCAAGCACTCGATGCAGTACGGCACCCAGCTGATCTACATCCAGGACAACGAAGCGTATGGCGCGTATGCGCAGGCCAACGAACAGCTGGGCAGCAGCAAGTCGGCTGGTCTGCAGCAGCTCTACTTCGGCGACAACATGTACGAGTTCCAGGCGGCCGTGAATCCGAACGGCGCTCTGCCGTGCGTGCGCGATCCGTACACCGGAGCTCTGACGCAGACGACCGCTTGCACGATTCAACTACCTGCGAGCTCGCCGAGCTTTGCGCGCAGCGACCGGTTCAAGGACTGGGCGGTTTATGCGCAGGACTCGTTCCGCCTGACCCCGCAGTTTACGGCTAACTACGGCGTGCGCTATGAGTACTATGGCGTGCAGCACAACAACAATCCGAGCCTGGACTCGAACTACTACTACGGCTCCGGCTCGACGATTGCCGAGCGGGAACGGAACGGCGCGGTTTATACAGTGCCGAACAGCCCGATCCACAGCCTGTGGAATCCGACGTACGGTGCGGTTTCGCCGCGTATTGGATTTGCATATGACGTGTTCGGCAACGGCAAGGACTCGATCCGCGGCGGCTACGGCATCGCCTACGAACGCAACTTCGGAAACGTGACGTTCAACGTCATCCAGAATCCGCCGAACTATGCGGTGGTGGTCATCAACGGCACGCCGGTAACGACCTCGAATGCGGGTCCGCTGGCGGGCACCTCAGGCGGCGTGGCACTGCCGCCGACGAGCCTGCGTCACGTAGATCAGGACATCAAGACTGCGCAGACGCAGTTCTGGAGCCTGGCGCTTGAGCATCAGATCACGCACAACACGCTGGTGTCGGCACAGTATGTGGGCGCCCGCGGCATCCACCTGTACGACATCAAGAACTACAACGGTCTCGGCTCGGGCAACGCGATGCTGGGCGATCCTATAACGGATCCTCAGGGTCGAATCAACTCGTCGACGGGCAAGGTGTATCAGGCGCTGACGCGTCTGAACCCGCAGTACTCGAATGCGAACAACCGCGGTTCGTCGGGCGACTCTTACTACCAGGGATTGAACGTCGAGTTCCAGACAACCAATCTGCACCAGACGGGCCTGAGCATCACTGCCAACTACACGATGGCACATGCTCTGGACAACCTGAGCTCGACGTTCTCCGAATCGAACAACGCGTTCAGCCTGGGGTACACGGATCCGTTCAACCCGGCGCTGGATCATGGCAACGGCGATCTGGATGTGCGGCATCGCCTGGTGATTGCTCCGATCTACTCAGAGCCGTTCTTCAAGAACCAGCGGAACCTGACTGGTCAGGTTCTGGGTGGGTGGCAGCTTGCCGGCATCTACCAGGCACATACGGGGACGCCGTTTACGTTCTTCGACTCGACAAACAACGGAACTGGTTACAACGTTGCCCGGTACACGCCGGTCGATACTGTGACCAAGCACTCGTTCACGTCGATTCCGTCAGGCCAGAGCGGTGGCGGCACCAACACCTACGTTCTCGGTCAGCTTCCGGGCGCAAATTCCTGGGGCAACGCCAACCTACTTGGAATCTCTGACTGGGGCCCGTGGCCGAACAAGATGACCTCGCGCAACGAATTTCGTGGACCGGGCTTCTGGAACCTTGACCTGGTTCTGTCGAAGACCTTCCCGATTCGCGAGAAGACCAATCTCGAGTTCCGCGCAGAAGGCTTCAACATCCTTAACCACCACAACCTCTTCCTGCAGGAAGCGAATAACGATGTCTACAACTACTCGGATGTGGACTCTGCAGGATACGTAACGCCTTCGATTCTGGCCTCAAAGGGCGGTATCGGAAACAACGGCGGCGCGAACGACGAGCGGCGCTTCGGGCAGTTTGCTCTGAAGCTTAACTTCTAAAAACGCGACGCATAAGAAAAAAGCAGCGAGAGCTTTCAGGCTCTCGCTGCTTTTTTGCAGGAAGGTGTGCTTTTGTGAAGTGCGCCCTCTGTTCTAAATGTGCTCGTGAGCGATTTATGGAAGCAGGCTGCTTTAGTGCGCGATCTGAACGCGGGCGGCGGGCTGAAGTAGTTGGCGTATCTCCGGTCCCCAAAGGCCAGAGACCGGGGATACCCGCTGGTGTTGATTCCTCAGGGGCCAGGGTGATGTCTCCGAAATTTGCGGCATAAGTCACAAAAGCAACCGCGGGTTTTTCGACTCCGTTTGGCCTGAAAGCGGCCAAACTCCGCTCAAGATGACAGGCAATTTGTGATGCGGACTTCAGGGACACGGCACTAGTCTTTGAGGAGGCTTGCTAGGCGCGGGCGATGCCTTGCGATGCGAGGACGAACTCGACGAAGGCGCTGGAGCGCATGGGGCG
>DATMUN010000114.1:0-4773 GCA_035563895.1 Occallatibacter sp.
AGCACCGGTTCACATCCTCCACCGTTTCAAACTGCTCGCTCGACTGCAGCCCGAACAGGATGCCCAGCTTGCCTTCTGTGCGAGCTCTCTTAATGTCCGCCGCGCTGTTCACACGTAGCAGCCACTGCGGATACTGCGCGATGAAGCTGTTCCACTTCGCGAAGAGCTCATCGGCGGCAGCGCGATTCGGCACACCCTCTCCGAAGTTGATCGCGTGCACGCCTGCGGACTTGAAGCGCAGCCAGTCCGCCTCAGTAAACGCGCCAGGCTGCGTCAGCCATTTCTCTTTCATATCCGCCTGGTCGAAGCGATAGAGAAACTGGTTCAGCATGTCCACCACCACCGACTCGCGCATCAGCCGAACCACGCGCTCCGGATACTCTGCTGCCGATGCGGCAAACACCCTGTAACGGCCGCGAAGAATGAACGGCCCTATGGCGGCGCCAGAGAGTCCGCGTAAAAAACTGCGCCGGGAAATCATCTTGAGTGAGCCTCCTGCACCCGCAGAAACACCGAGTTAAGAACAGCCTATATTGGCCATCGAAGCTGTATACGCAAAAAGGCCGCACCCCTTGAGGTGCGGCCTTCGTTTCAGCGCTTTGAGCGGTCTAGAACGGGTTCAGCTTGCCCAACCCCTTCTTCTTTTTCTTCTTGCTCGAGGACTCATCATCCAGATCGGCCTTCGGCGCCTTTGCCTTCTTGCCGTCTGCGGTCGCCGGCGCGGGCTGCGGAGTTTGTCCCGGCTTGATGTCGTTCACCTGGTCAGGAGCAGCCGCAGGCGCTTCAGCCGCAGGCAGGGCAGTGTTGTTCGAGCTTACCGGCTTCACCACTGCGTTCGGATCGGCAGCAGGCGCATTCACCACCGAGACGCCTACGCTCGTGCCGCCATCCGGAGCGGTCATCGTCGGCGCAGCCGATGCGGCATCCGAGCGCGGAGGCTCGTTCACGCCTGTTGTCGCCGTTCCGCCGGCTGCTGCCGCCGGTTGTCCGGGGTTCACCGCCGAGGTGAACAGCGTGATGTTTTCCTTCGTAATGTCCGGCGCTACGGTCCGCTTCGGATCCGTCAGGGTCGGGTCGCCCACGTGCACGGCTTCCACCACTGAGGGTCCGTGCTTGATCAGGCCCAGCGTGCGGTCAGTAAAGCGCAGCGGCTGGCGGCTCTTCTCTTCCGCATCGCTCTCTGCCAGCGACTCCTGTGAGGGCTCTGGAACCGTACGGTTCATCGCCACCAGCCGGTCGCGTGCGTCTTCCACGTGCGGCGCCATCGGGTAGCGCGTAATCACCTTGCTGTAAGCTGCTGCCGCCTTGTCCTGGTAGACAGCGCGGAGCCGCTCGCGAATGGCTCCATTCAGCCCCGGCGCAGCCTGAATCTTCGTAGCCTCGCCCGCGTAGGCATCGCCAATGCCGATCAGCACCTGGTCGCTCTTCGAGTAGAGCGGGTAGGTGTCGGCCACCGTGGTCAGACGTGCAATCGAGGCCGGAAAGTTCTCGCGGCTCCCGTAGAACAGGCCGATGTTTGCCTCACGCTCGGCCAGCACTTCCTGCACGTCGCGCAAACGCTGCTTGGCGCGTGGAATCAGCGGCGAGTCCGGAAACTGGTTGATCATGTTCCGATACTCTTCCTCGGCGCGCTGCGCGTTGGTAAAGTCGCGGTCGGGCTTCTCCATCTGCTCGTAGTAGATGTCGCCCACCTTCATCTGCGCTTCGGCGGCTTCCGGAGCCTGCGGGAAGAAGGTGATGAAGTCCTTGTACTCGGCCTCGGCCTGCGTCAGTGCCGCCGTTCCGCCTTCCTTGAACCATGTGTCGCCCACGGCCAGCTTGGCGCGCATCCGATACTCGGAGTCCGGATAGGTATTCAGCAGCGTCTGCAGCGTCAGCCGGGCCACGTCAAAGCGGCCCTTCTTCATCGACACCATGGCCTTGTCGAACAGCACCTTGTCGGGCTGCTTCGAGTTCACATTGGCCAGTGGATTGGCGCTCAGGTCCTCATTCTTCTTATGCTTAGGCTGCTTTACCTTGGCCTCGGCCGTCATGGCCGAGAGCACCAGCGCGGCCATCGCCGCCAACGCTATCTTCTGGGTAAACCGGTTCATACCACCTCATCTGCGTGCGGACTTGTTACCGCCCGCATGTGCCCAATCCAGTTCCAGGGGGAATTCTTACTCGCCCGCCGCCTTGCGTGCCAGCTCGAGCAGTGCCCGTGCATCCCGCTCGCCGTGCCCGGCGCCGAAAACAGCATTTCCGGCCACCAGCAACTCCGCTCCTGCTTGGACGACCTGGGCCACCGTGTCGTGAGCCACGCCGCCGTCCACTTCGATTCTAAATGCCAGCCCTTTCTCCTGCCGCAACTCCGCCAGCCGGCGGATCTTGTCCAGGGAGAAGGGGATAAAGCTCTGCCCGCCGAAGCCCGGGTTCACGCTCATGATCAGCACGTGATGCACCATCGGCAGAATGTCTTCGATCAGCTCAACCCGCGTCGCAGGATTCAGCACCACCCCGGGTTTCATCCCGTGGTGGGCAATCAGCTCCAGCGAGCGGTGCAGATGCCGGCAAGCTTCGTAATGCACGCTCACCCAATTCGCCCCCGCGTCCGCAAAGGCCCCGATATAGTCGTCCGGGTTCTCGATCATCAGGTGGCAGTCCAACGGCAGCTTCGTTACCTTGCGCAGGCTCTTCACCACCGGCGGCCCCAGCGTGATGTTCGGGACAAAATGCCCATCCATCACGTCCACGTGGATCACCGTGCCGCCGCCGCGCTCAGCCGCGGCCACCTCGTCGGCAAGCCGTGCAAAATCCGCGGAAAGTATCGATGGAAGCAGTTCAACCATGGCGTGATAGGGGCGTTCAGCGTGCAAACCACCCCGTCCGCCCAGTGTAGCAGCCGGAGTATGGTCCAGGCCTACTTACGCACCCCCATATGCCGCACCGTCATCTGCGGAATCCGCACGTCCTCCGGCTGCATGCACGCAAAGACGATCGCGTCCGCCGCGTCCCGCGCCTCCATCATCACCGACTTCGCAACGTCCTCGGCCTTCCGCCCCCGGCCCACGGCAAACTCTGTCTTTATCCCGCCAGGGCAAAGCGCACACACCTTCACCCCATAGGGCCGCAGCTCCTCGTCCACCGCCTGCGCAAAGCCCACCTGCGCAAACTTGCTCGCGCAATAGGCCGCCTCGTTCGCTGCCCCGGCCAGTCCCGCCACCGACGACACAAACACCACTGCGCCGCTGCGCTGCTCGATCAGGTGCGGCGCCACCGCCCGCGTAAAGACGAACGAGCTGCGCATGTTGCTGTTCATTAGCTCGTCGTACTCCTCCACAGTGGTTTCAACGAGGGACTTGTAGTTGCCCAGCCCTGCATTGTTCACCAGAATGTCGATTCGCCCGAACTCGCCCGCCGCCGCCACCGCCGCCGCGGCTGTCTTGGGGTCGGCAGCATCTCCAGCCACAATTGCACACAGCCGCCCCTGCGCCGCCAGCTCGTCCTTCAGTTCCTGCAGCCTCTCCGCTCTGCGCGCCACGGCCACAATCCGAACCCCTGCCTCAGCCAGAGCCACCGCCGTCGCCCGCCCCAGCCCGGAGCTTGCCCCGGTCACAATTGCCACCCTGTCCTTCAACCGCTCCAGCGAACTCTGAATACTCATTGCGATCCCTTGCCCATCCTCTCCAGCCCGTTCAGCCTATCAGCCGTTCCCGCCAACCGCTCCCGTTCCATCCGCTTCAGCAAGATCCGGCTGCGCGCCCTCATGGCGGGCGTGCCGCTGCGGCCGCAGATGCGCAATGTGTCCAGCGCTTCATCGCGCAGCTCCGGATTCCAGCGGCTTAAATCGGCAAGGCCATTCAGCGCCGCCGTCTTCACAATCGAGCTCTCATCGTCGAGCCAGCCGCGCAGCACCTCCGCCGCGCGCTCCGTCTCTGCCACCGTCAGCCTCACGCGGCCGATCATCAACGCCAGGTTCCAGCGCAGCTTGTTCCCCTCGGCATCCGGCATTCGGCTCAGCAGCGCGTCCTTCCACCTGGCCAGCATGTGCGGGGTGTGCGCGCTCGCCCGTTCCAGTGCGTCCACGGCGCGCATCGCCACGCCTGCATCCTCATCCCACAGCAACTCCACCAGCGCCGCCGCCAGCCGAGGCTGCTCAGCTGCCATCGCCGCCGCCTCGCGCGCACGGCCCACCGCCAGCCGGTTCCGCCCCTCTGCAAGCATCGTGCGCAGCTCCGTCCGCGTGGTCATTACGGCCGTGCCTCGGTTAGCGCCTTCGCGGCAATCCTGCCCACCCCGCGCAACATCGCCTTCACCGGCCACCGGCCCTCAGCATCAGGAAAGAAGATCTCCCCCACGCGCCGCACCTCAGGCCGGTAGTACCACCGCTTCAGCAGCGCCAGATGTCCCTGCCGCACCGCAGCATCCGCCCTGGAGCCGGTCTTATAAAGCTGCTCGAGCACATCCTCCATGCGGCTCTCCAGAAGCCCACGAGGCGCCCTGGTCCCAGGCTCTTGATCTCTGCCCCATGCCCCCTGGTTTTCGTCCGCTAGTCCCTGTTCCCTGTTCCCTGTTCCCTGTCTTTCCGGCATCGCCTCCAGCGCCATCGGCTGCGCAAACAGCGAGCTAGACCCCGACTGCTCGTTCTGTATGCGCATGCCCACCGTCGAAAACCCCACCGGCCCACGCAGCACGCCATCGGCGAATAGAAACACCGCCACCTCGTCCGGCTCCGCTGAGGCTTGCAACACGACTCCGCACAACCGGCTCATCGGCTGCACCAGCTCCGGCGCC
>DATMUN010000115.1:0-3989 GCA_035563895.1 Occallatibacter sp.
CCCTGTTGTTGAACGGGTGCACGGCCGCGCGGCGCGGGCGCGAGCATTCGCGACACTGGCTCTGGAATCTCGGCTTCCGTGCGCGAACTGTCTAACCAGCCGACGGGCAATCCGAGTCGCTCCGTGAACCGGTTTGCTTCGACACCGTCCATTCGCTTCTTGCCGTTTAGCCGATCGGCGATGTTGAACCCGCTCATCTCCATGACCACGCCGAGTCTTACTTTCGATCCGTTGCGACTCGTGAGAAGGCGGAGATTAGCGCGTCGAATGTTCTCGACTTCGGCGCTGTCGCTCAATGCCAGCGGTTGCTGCTGGGGCGTTTGGGGAGACGTCTTGTCGGTCGAGCGCGTAGCCTTTACCGGCGCACGAGATTTGGTCTGTTCAGGCGTATCGCCTCGACGATTCTTGACGGCTCTCGGCGAACCGCCAGCTACTTTCTTTGGCATTTGCGCTTCCTCGGACACACTATCTTCAAGAACGGGATGCTGGTCGACGGTCCTGGCGGGAGTCGGTTCGGATGCCTGGGACTCTGCGTCGAATCCTTCATCGATCTGGACGAAGTCGAGCGGTGACTTCAGACGCGTGATGATCTCGTCCGCGAGCGCCGGATTGGGCTGGTCAAAAAATCCATGTGGTAACCCAAGTGTGGTTTCCATATGGAAGGCGGTCTCGGGCGTGAACCGCTCGCCTTTCATCAGTTCTGCCACACGCGTCATGTTCGATTCGAGCGCAATGGCGATATTCTCTGCGCCTACCGCGTGGACCAGAAACTGAAACGATCGTGTTTTGAAGATGGAGGCAGTCTGGGCGGAGTCCCGGGGAGGCGCCTTCACATGCGGCGGTCCCGGCCGTTGTGGCGGGGACTTTTTCTCGTGGTGAGGCTGATGTTGGCCGTTGCGCCGGGATCCCGCATAGCGCCCGCGGGCTTGACTCATAAATGACGGCTCCATGCGATGTGCGATGTGGCTATTCCGGGGCTGCTGATTATAGACGAGGCGATGCCAGCGTCTGACGCCGTCCTCAGGCTGTCACATTCCGGGAGTAAGCTTCTGGCCCTCGGTAGTCAGCCCACGGTTGTGGGCGTCATGCAGCGCCCGTCACCGCAAAACCTCACGACTGGCGTTTCTCTTTGCATCAGGAGCATCCCGTGTTGAGTGCCCATGAATTCGCAACATTGATGCTGGTCAAGGACTCTGCCGATCACATTGCTGATCGGGAAGAACTTGGTGCGTTGCTTGAACGCCAGCTCGTCGCCCTGGAGCGACTTGCGGGCGGAGCAGTACGCCCTCACATCACGAAGGACGGAGAGGCGCTTCTCCGTAACCTTGCCTCCATCAATTGATGGCAAATAATTGTCGGGTGCCACCTGAAATCTGCCAACCGCAGGACTCGCGGGCGAAAGCCGTTCAACGCAACGCTTCCAGGCGGCCCTGGCAAATTTTGTCATCTCCCCCGCGTCGATAGCTCTGCATGGCCTTCGTGCGGTCCGGGATGAATCCGTTGTCGTTCGCACCCCACTGGCCTTCCCAGAAAAGCCCGAGATTGAGTGCTGCGGCTTTGTGTCCAAGCTCAATGGCTCGCTCATAGAGCGATCGCGCACGGCTTACATCAACCTGCATTCCCCGTCCGAGGCGAGCGCTATCGGCCAGTGCGGCGGCAGCCATACCGCGCAGACGACTATCCGCGGTTTCATCTTTCATCACATCGTCAAGAATCGCGTTCCCGGTCTCGAAATCCGCCTCGCCTCCCGTGGCCGTAACCAGGGAAATGGCCATGGCTACCCGCCATGCCGGATGGCGGTTCACACCGATGCGTTCGAGTAACCAGCGGCCGAGATACGCTGCGCCATCCAGCGTGCTGATGAGAAGCGCGTTTGCGATGACAGCGAGCGACTCGGGTGACAGGAACCCCGTCTTGTTCGCGGCGAGCACGTGCCTGCAAAATTTCTCAACATCGAGGGAAGGGTCGGCACGACGCAACTGATGCCATTCCCGCTCGATCGACCCAACCCAGCTTTCCATTTGCATGGTGAGCAACCCGGTGGTGAAGAATGCGCCTGATTCTAACTCACCTTTTCCCGTCTCCAATTGCAATCTTATGTCAAAGCCAGATCCAGATGTCGTGGCGCCAGCCATTTACAGATGTCGTGTTTCTGACCTTCGTTTGGGTCTGTCTTTCATGGTTTGACGCTCACGCAGTGTCGAAGGAGGCGGGTTGAACGGGCAGGGCGTGTCAGTCCGTTCAGCGAGCCCTGGCAGACCGCTGGCCAGGTGTTGAGGGCGCCTTTGACGGTTGCGCCAGTTGCGCGATGGCCTGATCCAGATCGGCCTGCGTGAACTCGCGCTGTTTCCTGGTGCCGACCGCGCGTTCGGGCTTGCGGACCTCGATGCCGCGGTTGGTGCGCGAGGGCGAGCCCGAGATACGCCGGTTGTCACGCTGCGCCTGCAGTGCCTGCGCGACCTGCAGTGCGTGCGCCAGCCGCTTGTGCTCGATCACCGCGCCCTGATCGACGTCCGCGAGCTTGTCGTAGCGGCGGCAGTCCAGCGCCTTGCCATCGGCGCGGATCTCGATGCGTCCGTCCGGATACTCCCACACGTCAATGTAGCGGTGAATGAGCCCGCGGTTGGCCGGTGTGTCCTCCAGCAGGTACAGCACCCGGTCATACAGCACCGTCAGCGCCTTCGATACGCGGCGCGTCTCGCGCCACGTCATCAGCGCATCGAGATCCTCATCGTCACGCAGCGGCCGGTGCGCATCGAACACGCTCCTGGGCGGCTTCGCAAAGCGCGCGTTGTAGGCCGCGATGAAGGCGGGCGCATACGCGTTCGCATCGATCACCGTGCTGATGCCGCGCAGCCACAGTTCCTTGACCAGCCGGTCCTGCAGCGTCTGGTGCGCGCGCTCCACGCGGCCCTTGGCCGGGCTGCTGTTCGCGCAGAACGTGTCGATGTTCAGTTCGTACATCGCGCGGCCGAAATGCGTCACGCCTTTGCCCGCCGTCTCCGTGCGCCGGTTCACATGGAACACGCTCGCACGGTCGCTGTAGAAGGCCACCGGCTTGCCGTAACGCTCGAGGTAGGCACGCGTCGCTTCAAAGTAGCTGAAGGTCGACTCGGTCTGCGTGAAATGCAGCGCCATCAGCCGGCTGGTTGCATCGTCGACATACACCAGCAGCGTGCAGGCCGGCGCCCGGTCCTCGAACCAGCGGTGATCGCTGCCGTCGATCTGCACCAGTTCGCCCAGGCACGCGCGCCGCGCGCGCGGCTGGTACACCTTCGGCGGACGCTGACGGCGTGGCACCCACAGGCTGGCCTCTGTCATCAGGTGGCGCACGGTTTCCTTCGACAGCACCAGTCCATGACATTCGCGCAGCTTCTCGCACGCGAGCGTCGGCCCGAAATCCGCATAGCGTTCGCGGATGAGCGTCAGGGCACGCAAGGCCAGCCCCTGATCGAGCCTCCGGTTGCCCGGGCCATCGCGCTTGCGCGAGGCCAGTCCCGCGGCGCCTGATTCTCGATAGCGCATCACCAGCCGCTGGACCTGACGCACCGTGAGGCCAAGCCGCCCGGCGGCACGACCGGGCTTCAAACCCAGTTCAACCACCGCCTGGATCACCTTCAAACGATCGAGTTCGCGCATGTTCAGTGTCACGAGTGTCGCTGGCTTCATGGACGGCTCCTGCAGCGCTGCAGTGAACCGCCAGCTTGCCAGTGGTCGCAAAACACGACATTTGTATCTTGCTAGAACACGACATTCTCACATTGCTGCTACAGCCAGAATGTTGATAATTTATGTTATGTCAAATTAATTTACTGCACACGCCTGATACCGTGTAACGACGATTGCCAACACACTCTGAGGCGGATCCCAAACTTCCATAAGAAAGCCGGGAACGTCGGGTTGGTTTCCGCGAACATCGCCGCAAAATGAGCCATCAAATGATCAACGGTTGATCCTCGGCGAAAGCAGATCTTCCAGACCAATCGCGT
>DATMUN010000116.1:0-3581 GCA_035563895.1 Occallatibacter sp.
GACGCAGATTGCCGGCCTGCCTGTCTCCAGCGGTGGATCCAATCCCATCCGTGCCGTGCTTCTCTCCGGCAGCCGCTTCATCTACGTGCTCAACCAGGGAGTGAACTCCTCGGGCACGGCCTGCTCCACAGCAGACCCCTGCTCCGGTTCCAACATCACCCTGTTTGCCGTCGGCGGCAATGGCGTTCTCAGCGCTCAGGGCACCGCGTACTACACGCAAGGCAAGAACCCGATGCGCATGTTCACTGACACCACCGGGGCCTACCTGTACGTACTCGATCACGACTCGCCGGACAACTACTCCAGCACCTACAACGCTTCCACCAACGGCTGCACTCTGGCCCTCGGCTCCGGCGTTGAAACCTGCGGTGACGTCACAGCCTTCAAGATCGACTCCAACACCGGCCGCCTGAGCCTCGTTGTCAATGCCCAGGTCACCTCGGCCAGTGGCTCCTCGCTGTCCTACTTCCCGGTGCCCGCCAACCCCATCGACTTCGCTCTGTCGAATGGCAGCGTCCTCACACTCTCCGGCGACACCACCAACGGCGACACGGTCTTCCCGTACACATACAGCTCCTCCTCGGGACAGCTCTCCGTTAACTCCAACGGCTCTCAGTCGCTCGGCATCAAGGCTGCTACCGCCATGGTAGCCACTTCCAGCTATGTCTACATTCTGGACAACGAGACCACAACCGCTTCTCCGGCCGGCACCAGCATCACTTCGCCCAGCGGCATCCTGATCTACACGACCGGTACCGGCGGCGCGCTCTCGCTGCTCTCCGGCGGCGTCATCCCTGGCGATACCACGCTCGAGAATCCCATCTGGCTCGTAGCTGAGAGCAAGGGAAGCTGGGCCTATGTTGCCTACAAGGGAAACAACGACACCAGCAGCTCCACACAGGAGAGCGGCATCGCGGGTTGGACCATCGACAAGACCACCCACCTGCTCACTCCTGAGCTGAATGGCCCTTGGGGCACTGGATCGGGTCCGGCCTGCCTGCTCGAGGATCCCTCGCACCAGTACTTCTACACCGCCAACACCAACGACTCCACGGTCACCGGCCATGTGCTCGACGTGCAGTCTGGCCTGCTGACGGACCTGAAGGGCAACGCCAACAAGAGCTACGCTCTCGACGGCCCTGCAACCTGGTGCATCGTCTCCGGACGCACCAGCTAACGGCGCGTCCCTCACTCTGACTGAAGCCGGCCCGGCGTCGGCTTCAGTCGCTGTTCCGGGCTCACC
Source organism: Occallatibacter sp. (assembly GCA_035563895.1). Taxonomy (GTDB): domain Bacteria; phylum Acidobacteriota; class Terriglobia; order Terriglobales; family Acidobacteriaceae; genus Telmatobacter. Next base: position 1,244 of record DATMUN010000116.1, read on the forward strand.
TCGCGCACTACGCGCTCGCATGAGCCGCTCTTGAGTTCGATATCAAACTGGGATTCCAGGCCACGGTCAGGGGCCGAAACGAAAGATGCGCATGACGTTCAACAGATCGAGCCAGCTCATGCTGGTCTCCGCGGTCAGCCTGCTGGCGGCCTCGCTCCTCAGTGCCTGCGGCACGCTCACGACCGACTTCGTCTATGTCACCAGCGCCAAGGCCGCAGGGTCAGACAACTACGGCGAGATTGACGTTTTTGAAGTCAACTCCGAGTCCGGAAAGATGCGTGCCATCCCGACCTCTCCGTTCCTATCGCAGGGACGCAACCCTGTCGCCACAGTTGCCGCGCCTGACTACAAGAACCTGTTCGTCGCCAATCAGGATGACAATACCATCGTCCGCTTCGTCATCGGTTCTGACGGCAAGCTCTACGCAAACCAGACCGTCAACACACCGGGCATCTTCCCGGTAGCACTGGCAGCCGCCGGTTCCAATCTTTTTGTAGCCGACAAGTATCAGCCACTGTCGTCCTGCTCCAACGCAGCACCGTGTTCCGGCTCCGTGGGTGTCTTCCCCATCGGCTCCGGCGACGCACTCGGTTCCGCTGTCGCCAACAGCGCAGTCGCAGGCAGCTACTGGCCGCTCACCCTCACCAGTTCTTCAGACATCATCACGCCCACGGCAATCACCACGGCTTCCAGCGGAGCCTATGTCTACGTCACCGCATACGACTCCTCCGCCACCACCGCCGTGGGTTACGTGTTCGGCTTCTCCGTCGGCTCAGACGGCACTCTGACCGCGCTTGCCGGTTCGCCCTGGGCTGCCGGTACCAAGCCTTCCGGCCTCGCAGCCTCGTCTGACGGATACCTCTACGTCACCGACTCCTCCACCGCCAGCGTGCTGGCCTATTCCATCTCCAGCGGCGTTCTCACTGCAGTTTCCGGCAGTCCGTTCTCTGCGGGCAACGGCCCATCCGCTGTCGCCGTCGACTCCACTGGTAAGTACGTTTACGTCACCAATGCCACAGACTCCAACCTGTCTGCCTACTCGGCGTCCAGCGGTGTTCTCACCTCGCTCGGCCTCTATGTAACCGGCAGCCAGCCCGTCGCCGTCGGCATTGATCCGTCTCTCAACCAGTACATCTACACCGTCAACTTTCTCGGGCCGTCGGTCTCCGGGTTCCAGATCAACTCTTCCACCGGCGCGCTCGTCACTTCGCAGGGCACACCGTTCGGAACCAACGCCGAGCCCACCGCCGTCGCGGCTATTCCGCACGGCACGGCTAAGTAGTAGCCGCCGGACTTCGCTCCGGCCGCTTTTGGCAACTCCCCGCCTGGCATTGCATTCGCCCGGTGGGCAACACCAACCGAAATCTGCGGGCTCTCTGTGATTGGCCCACGACGAAGGAAGCGCATGAAGTTCAGCAAATTGAGCCAGCTCTTTCTGGTCTCTTCCATCGGCCTTCTTGTGGCCACTCTCCTCTCTGCCTGCCAGCTGGTGACGATCGACTACGTCTTTGTGGCCAGTTCCGCCGCCACCTCCACCAGCTCTGACGGTCAGATCGACATCTATGCGGTCGACTCGCAGTCCGGCGCGCTCCGCACCGGTGCCACTACGGTCTCGTCAGGCGGTGTCTCGCCGGCCGCGCTTGCAGTTTCGGCCGACTATGCCAACCTCTACGTCGCCAACGCCGGTGACAATACCGTCGTCCACTTCACCATCGCCAGCAATGGCAAACTCACTGCCAAGGACACGCTCACACTGAGCGACGCACCTGTCTCGTTGGCCGTCAGTGCAGATGGCAGCCACCTCTTCGTGGTCTACGGCACGGCCTCCGCCACGCTCGGCGAGTATGCTCTCTCTTCCGGCACCATCGGCTCCGTCGAGGCCACTGAGGCGCTCACCGTCTCGGGTTCCACCAGCGACGTGTTCATCCCCACCGGCGTCACCGTTCTCGCAAACGACAAGGCTGTCTACGCCACCGTCTACGATCAGTCCTCGTACAACCCGGGCGGCACCACCACCAGCAGCACGCATCCCGGCTGGGTCTTCGGCTTCGCCATCGGCTCCAGCGGCGCGCTCACTGCCACCGCCAACAGCCCCTACCAGGCAGGCGTCAAGCCTTCCGCGCTTGCAGCCGATCCCACCAACCGCTTCGTGTACGTAACGGACTACGCCTCGAACCAGCTCATCGGCTACTCGCTTACGAACTCCACCACGCTGAACTACATGATCAGCGGGCCGTTCACCACCGGCAGCGAGCCCACCGCCATCTCCGTCGATCCTCGCGGTAAGTTCCTATACGTAGCCAACGCCCTCAGCGCGTCCATCTCGGCGTTCGTAATT
>DATMUN010000117.1:0-2190 GCA_035563895.1 Occallatibacter sp.
CGTAGCCACAGTAACCGCGGTGCTATGGAACGTGTACCTTGTGATGAATAAATTTCGGGGTCTTCAGCGGAATCTGTGGGTGATAATTAGTGGTTCCGCTCTTTGCGCGGAACGAGTTTGAGTGCGATTTGAGAGATCGGCGGCTGTCATCTCTGGGTGTTCTCCTGGCCCCCTTGCGCGTTGATCATGCCACCGTGCTCGCGACGGTCAAGGACAAGGCCTGCGTTGGCGCTGAAGAGCGCCATCCTTGACCGCCGCTGCGCGCGATGGCCAAGAGCGCGCGCAGGTCGGGGCGGAAGGATGATCTCGGTCGAACAGATGGATGGGACATAAGATTAGCACCTCTTCGACCACTAAGTCCGCTCGCTCTTGGAGACCTTTAGGAAGCGCAAGAACTTGCGGCAGGTCGAGTCGAATGAGCGCTGGTCGTCTTCGGATGCGCGGTAGGAGAGAAGTGGTCCGCCCTCGTCATCGAGCGCGGCAAACACGACGTCTGCCATAGGCTGCTTTCTGAGCCTTGGGCTCTCGTGGAGCTTTCTGATGATCTCACCGCCGAGCACCCAGAGGTTGTCTCGATGTTTGCGCAGGGTTGCGCGCGACAGGTTTGAGTTCAGCAGATGGCGCAAGAACGGCGTGAAGTATTCCACAATTTTCTCACCTGGCGGCACGTCGCGCTCTTCACCCCGCCAGCTTCTCGGCCACTGTTCCAGATCTGGGCAGTAGGCCGCCAGATTATCGAATGTAGCTTGTTTGGCCCTCGAGGTACTGCCCGATGTGGCGCTTCCTTGAGGTCTTGCTTTCATGCGGTTGATCACCCTGCTGAACCACTGCGAGCACTTTTCCGGCTTCGTCTACGAGAAGGCTCGTCTTTGCCAACACAGCCGGACGATCGAAATCGAAATGCGGCCCCGGCGCGGCTCCCAGCCGGTGTGCTCTGGCTGCCACGAGCGTGGCACGGCCTACGATCAATTGGGCCTGCGCCGCTTCGAATTCGTGCCCGTCTGGGGCTTCATTGTGCTGTTACTTTACCGCATGCGTCGCGTTGATTGCAGAGCCTGTGGCGTTCGGGTCGAAGAGGTCCCGTGGGCGACTGGCAAGCACCAGCTGACCAAAGCCTACATGCTGTTCTTGGCGCACTGGGCGCGGAAGTTATCCTGGCAGGAAACGGCGGCGTCCTTTCGCAGCTCGTGGGACAAGGTGCGCCAGGCGGTGGAGTATGTGGTGGAATGGGGTCTTGCGCATCGCCGCCTGGGCCCGATCCTCGCCATCGGTGTGGATGAGATCCAGTATGGCAAGGGGCACAAGTATCTGACGCTCGTCTACCAGATCGAGCAGGAATGCACGCGGTTGCTCTGGGTTGGCAGGGAACGCACGGTCGAGAGCTTCGAGCAGTTCTTCACCCTGATCGGCGCGCCCTTGTCGGAGAAGATCGAATACGTTTGCTCGGATATGTGGAAGCCGTATCTGCGCGTCATCCGCGAGCGTTGCAGCAATGCGGTGCACATTCTCGATCGCTTCCATATCGTCGCCAAGATGAACAAGGCGCTCGATGAAGTGCGTGCCGGTGAAGCTCGTCGGCTGGCCCAGGATGGCTATGAGCCAGTCTTGAAAAGGACCCGTTGGTGCGTGCTCAAGCGCAAGACCAATCTTACGGGGAAGCAACGCTTCCGGTTGCGCGAACTGCTTCGCTACAATCTCAAGACGGCACGAGCCTACCTGCTGAAAGAAGACTTCCAACAATTTTGGGAATACCAGTCAGAAACCTGGGCCGGCAAGTTCCTCGACGACTGGTGCCAGCAGGTCATGCGCTCGCGCATCCAGCCAATGAAGAAGATCGCTATGACGATGCGTAGCCATCGTGAGCTGCTCCTCAATTATTTCCGAGCCAAGAGGCGGCTCTCGAGCGGCGTCGTTGAGGGCCTGAACAACAAGGCCAAACTGACCATGAGAAAATCGTATGGCTTCCGCACCTTCCGGATCACGGAAATCGCGTTGTATCATGCCCTTGGAAAGCTACCGGAGCCGAAAGTCGCCCATAGATTCTTTTGACCAAGCATTATCTCAGGCAGCTCTAGTCACGAGCGACTTGCTGCGGCCCATCACGACAGTTGTTGGCACGAAGGGTGAGTTCCTGAGATGCAGAAGAATGGTCCGGTGCATGGGGTACTGTTGAAGCTGTCGGAGCGCTCC
>DATMUN010000118.1:0-3761 GCA_035563895.1 Occallatibacter sp.
GGAGTCTGTCGCAGCAAAAGACACTGAAGCCTACGAGCGCGCCATCAGTCTCTATCGCATTGTTCGCGATCACCGCGATACGGACGCGCGGTTTGTGCTCGGCCGCTACGCGCTAACCGGCGCAAACGGTGTACCGAAAGATCGTGGTGTAGCTCTCTATTGGTTGCACGAGGCTGCACGGAGCGGTTCCAGGCCTGCAAAAACACTGCTGAACAGCATCAAGCGGTAGCGACGTTGTGCATACTCCCGGTCTCGCTTTTGAGATCGGAGATGATAAGCCCCCATCAAAATCTCGACTAAATCCCGGGCACGACTACTCTGGCACGTGAACAAACACCCGAAGCGCTCGGCAACGATAAACTTGAAGACAGCATGCGTATCCATCTCCCCCTGGCCCTTCTCGCCCTAACCCTCACCGCCTCCGCCCAGCTCGCCGAGAAAGGCCTGTGGCGCGCCGCCAGTCAGAATGCCGCCAACATCACCGGCGACATCTCCTTCTCCAAATCCAAGATCAACATCGGCTTCAACGGCTTCCCGCTCACCCCAGCCCGCGAGCTCAAGCCCGCCGAGGTCAGCGCCCTCTACGACGTCGCCGCAGACACCGCAGGCACCGGCCAGCTCTACCGCATCGGCATCCCCGGCACGCTCCGCCTGCTCAACCGCAACACCCTCTGCGGCACCGCCGATATCCATTGGCTCACCACCTACATGTCCGGCAAGGTCCTCAAGCTGACCTTCTTCTCCAGCGAAGAAGCCCCCACTCTCACCTTCGAAGCCGTGCAAAATTCCTCTGACGTCTGCGGCACCTTCACCTACGTCCGCTAGGCGCAGCGATCCCCGCCCTGCGCCTTGGCCAAACGCCGCGCTGCTGGTAAGATAGAAAGAGTCGTGGGGCTGTAGCTCAGCTGGGAGAGCGCCTCGTTCGCAACGAGGAGGCCAGCGGTTCGATCCCGCTCAGCTCCACCAAGGATTCAACGACATGCGGCATGGCCTTCCAGGTCAGCCGCTTTTTTATTTCGCTTTTTATTTCGTCGATGCGAAGGCTACTTCTGATCCTTCTTTAGTTCGACTGCAATCACCCGCAATTCGCTCGTTCCGATGTTCTCAAGCGTGTGCGGCGCCAGGGACGGCGTCCACATTGCGCAGCCAGGCGCGGGCAGGGCAATCGTTCGGCTGTCGAGAATGATCTGACCGCACTCGTCCCGGCGGACAAAATCGCTCCAACTCACAATGTACAAGGCTGCCGGCCAGCGGTGGGTATGCAGAGATGTCGTCTGTCCCGCTGCAATGCTGGTGTCGAGCACGCGAATCGAATCGTTCTCAAACAGCAGTCTGTGATTCTCAGGCGCCGCGGTCAGCGCGTCCAGTTCGGGAGGCCAGGATCGGTCGTTCTTCACTCTCTCCTCCCGGACGAGCAGCCGAGCCGGCGCTCGGTGCCTTACAGCACATTCTCGCCGTGCTTATACATGTACTTGATCGCCGACTTGTACACCAGCGTCCGCTCGCGACCGCGCAGCTTCAGACAGTTGCGGTCATACCACTCGATCACGCCTTCTACCTGCGTGCCATCTTCCAGCACAATCACCATCGGCGTCTGCGCCTGAATCTGCTTCTGCAGGTAGAACTGCTCGGCCTGCCGATGCGCTCCATCCTCGCCCGCGTCGTTGTGCGTCAGGTAAACCGGCGCGCGCCGTGCTGCACGATTACTCTTCGTTGCGGCCGGAGCCTCAATGTGCGCATCCACTGCTTCGTTCAACATGGTGCGACCCTCCTTCGGGGGGAAAGCGAGGTTCGTTGCATCTCCATCACCGGCAACAGACACGGCCGCCAAAGCGCATCGCGCTAATTCAAGACATCGCAGCCGCAAGCAACGGCCACTGCTCTGCAAAAATCCGGTTTGGGGATTGCTTGATTGTACTGGGAAAGATGCTCGCCGCCGCGCGCGAGTTGCTTTTTCTCGCTTGGCTCAGCGCACCTTGGTATTACGCCCCTCAGCGCTCCACCAGGCTTGTCGCCATCGCATCCAGACTCAACGACCGCAACAGGTTGCGCCGCATCCCCTGTTCCACCTGCCCTAGCGCACGGGCCGCACCGTCGATCCAATCCACCGTCAGCCCCAGCGCCAGCCGCTCCAGCTCTGCCGTCAGGTCCACGTTGCGCACCAGCGCCGGTGTTCCCGCTGTCATCAGCAACAGATCCTCAAGCAGCGCACCCAGCGCACGCAGCAGCCCCAGCGTCTTCTCCTGCCCGTCCGCACCCGCGCGATACTTCTCCGTCGCCTGAAACAGCCTCGAGTAGTCCGGCTCCTTCAGCGCCGTGTGCAACACAATCAGTGCATCCTGCCGGCTTGCAAGATATGTCTCCAGATTCAGCCCCAGCGCGCGGCCCACAGCGCCCTCTGCCAGCCGCGCCACCAGCGCACGGTCCTTCGGCTTCAGCTCGGGCCTGCGTTCCGCCAATAGCGCCTCCAGCTCCGCCGCAGGCAAAGCGCCCAGCCTGTGCAGCAGCGCACGCGAGCGAATCGTCGGCAGCAGTTCCTGCGGATTCTCGGCAAGCAGGATCAGTGACGTATGCTTCGGCGGCTCTTCCAGCACCTTCAGCAGGCTGTTCGCGGCTTCCTTCATAAACGCAGCCGCCGTAAAAATCGTGATCGCGCGCCGCGCCTCCACAGGAGGCCGATAATACGCCGCGTGAATCACCTGCCGCACCTGGCCGAGTTTGATCAGCAGTTGCGGTGGATCCGGCGGCACAATCAGCACGTCCGGGTGCGTCTGCACAAAGATGCGTGTCTCGCGCTTGTCCGCGTCGCGCATCTCTTCGCGCGCTTCCACAGCCTCGGCCACGCGCTCATCAAGATTCGCCGCATCGCCAATCCGCGCGCAGTTTTTGCAGTGGCCGCAGTAGTCCGGCAAGCCATCCGTCTCAGTCGGTTCCAGACAGTTCACCAGCTGCGCCAGCTTCAGCGCCAGCGTGTACTTGCCCGCGCCCTTCGGCCCCGCCAGAATCATCGCCTGCGGAAACCGTTCCGCACGCACGCTCTCTCTGAGCCGCGCCACCGTCGCCGAGTTGCCAAGAAACTCGCTGAACCCCACGATTCGAGTCTAAGGCATCGGCAACGGGCTCACCGCCCGCGCCAGCCCCGCTGGCGCATCCGCCGGAGGCTCCACACCCTCGGCCCGCAGCGCCCGGTCAATCACCTTCCACATCAGCGCCTCTGGCACAAAGCCGTCGATCCGCTCGCCGTTCACGTAGACCGCCGGAGCGAAGTTCAGCCCCAGCACCCGCGCCTCGCGCAGCGAAGCCTGCACCGCCGCATCATCCTGCTTCTCCAGGCACGCATCCAACTTCTGCCGGTCCACGCCCGCATCGGTCCCCTTTGCCCGCGCAAGATCGTCCAGCGCAGCAAAGCTCTTCTTCAGGTCGCGGTCCTTGCCCGTAATGTCGCTCGCGTGCCCGTGTACATAGTCCACATAGCTCCAGTAAGCTTTGCCGTTCGCATCCACTAGGCACTCGGCGTCCACCGCCGCGCGCATGGCCCAGGGGTGAATATCCGGCAGCGGATTGTCCTTGTAGATGAACCGCACCTTGTTGCCATACCGGTCCGGAGCCGCCGGGAAAAGCTCCTGGTTCGTCCGCGCGCACACCGGGCACTCCAGATCGTCGTAGACCACCACCGTCACCGGCGCAGCTGCATTGCCGCGCACCGGCCGCCCGGCCAGGTCGATATTCACCTCGGCCTCTTTCGCAATATCAAAGCTCTC
>DATMUN010000119.1:0-2424 GCA_035563895.1 Occallatibacter sp.
AGGTCGGGGCCAGGAACTGCTCGATCCAGGCGAGAAAGCTGTCGGCATCGATCGGTCCATCGAGCAGGCATGGCGCGGTCAGGCCGTCGCAACGCAGAGCGGCGATGAAGGTGAGCGTTTGGCGTCGTCCTTGCGGCACCTTGGCGATCAGACGCTGGCCTCTGGCGCAACGGCCGTGCGTACGGGTCATGTTGGTCTTGACCCACGTCTCGTCGACGAAGACCAGTCGTGCCGCCGCGACCTTGCCTTGATGGGCCTTCCACTGCCGGCGCCGCCGGGCGACATCGGCACGATCTTGCTCGCTGGCGCGCAGGCTCTTTTTTTGCTTCGTCAGAAGAATCTGTGGGCGACGTCAGGCTCCGGCAGTTTGCCAAGTGCATGGTACAGCGCGGTTTCCGTGACGTGGAATGTGCGGAAGCCGTAGGATTTTCGCATGGTCAGTTTGGCCTTGTTGTTGAGACCCTCGACCACGCCGCTGGAGAACTGCTTCCTGGCACGGAAATAGTTGAGGATCAGCGCGCGGTGCGAGCGTAGCGTCCTGGCGATCTTCTTCATCGGCTCGATGCGCGAGCGCATGACCTGGCAGCACCACTCATCGAGGAACTTGCCGGCCCAGCTCGGCGATTCGTACTCCCAGAGCTGCTGGAAGTCCTCCTTCAGCAGATAGGCTCGCACGGTCCGCAAGTTGTAGCGCAGCAGATCGCGCAGGCGGAACCGTTGTTGCCTGGTCAGGTTTGCCCGGCGCTTCAGCACGCACCAACGGGTCTTCTTCAAGATAGGCTCGTAGCCGTCGCGCGCCAGCCGACGCGCCTCGCCGGCACGCACCTGGTCCAGCGCGGTGTTCATCTTGGCGACAATGTGGAAGCGATCGAGGATGTGGATGGCCTGGCTGCACCGCTCGCGGATCACCGTCAGGTAAGGCTGCCACATGTCCGAGCAGACGAACGCGATCTGTCCGGCCAATTGCTCGCCGATCATGACGAAGAACTGCTCGAAGCTCGCCACCGTCCGCTCCCGGCCGATCCATAGCAGGCGCGTGCACTGCTGCTCGATCTGGTACACCAGCGTCAGGTATTTGTGACCCTTGGCATACTGGATCTCATCAACCCCGATGGCCACGATCGGACCCAACTGCCGGTGCTCGATGCCCCATTGCACGACATACTCGACCGACTGGCAGACCTTGTCCCAGGTCGTGCGAAACGATACCGCGGTCTCCTGCCACGACAGCTTCCGCGCCCAATGCGCCAGGAACAGCATGTAGGCCTTGGTCAGTTGATGTTTGCCGATCCCCCAGGGTACCGCTTCGACCCGCACCCCGCAGGTGCGGCAATCCACCCGCCGCATGCAATAGAGCAATACCACCATGCAGCCCCACAGCGGCACGAACTCGAAACCGCGCTGGTTCAGGTGATCGTAGCCCGGCGCCGGCCTATGACAGCCCGAGCACACCGGTCGCGATCCGCGGCGCGGCCGCACCGAGATCTCAATCGTCTGGCTTGCGGCGCAATGCCGCGCGCGCTCGTAAACAAAGCCGGGAAAGTGCTGGTAGTGGTTCAGCAGGGAGATCAGCCGCATGGCAGCAGGACCCAAGGAAGTTGCCGGGAGGCGCGACAGCCTGCCAGCACAAAAGATCGCCGCCGATCCCTTGCAGAGTTACTGCCCGGATCTCGATCAGTGGCCACGCAGTTGGGCGTATGAGGCACGCGACATCCCGTACGGCCTGCGGATGGTGGAATGCTTCAAACCGTTCTTGCGCGAGATGCTGGGCCGGTCTCTGTCGCGCACCACCTTGCGCCGACACCGCGACAACATTTGGGTTCTCGGCGGTGAGGTCATCCGCCGGGTGCAGATGGACAGTGGTCTCCGCAGGCGGCCGGTCGAGCAGGTCGTCCTCGACCTCATCGGCGACGACGGCGGGCCGCTACTCTCCCATGGAGAGTCCGAAACCGAGCAACGCTCCTTCGACGCAACCTGCCGCAAGCTGTCTCGCTTCCTGACAGGCAGTGAGATCAGCCGCGCCCGCAACCCTCGAAGCTGCACCGTGGCGGCGAACCGATCGCGTCATTGACGGCACCAATGCCGAACTCTCGGCCAGGCGTGTCGCGGTCAAGCCCCGAAGCCGCAGAGCGGTGCGCCGCAGGCGCAGGGCTTGACGGCGATCCGCCTGGCCGAGGCACAATTGGCCGTGCCGTCCGGTGAGGCGCTGCCAGCCTTTCTTCCCTCGCACGTGACTCGATTTAGCCCATCAATCGCCCACAGATTCCGCCGGGGAACCAAAAAAACTTCGCCGGCCTGGTGAAGGAAGCACTGCCCGCTTCGACGATGGGTACGCCGATCGAGATCTGGTTCCAAGATGAAGCCAGGGTCGGGCAGCAAGGAACATTGGAGTATATCTGGGCGCCCATTGGCTCGCGCCCGCGG
>DATMUN010000120.1:0-6254 GCA_035563895.1 Occallatibacter sp.
GCGGCCCGAAAGCGCGGACGACGAAATCGAAGGCACGCATCGACACGGCGAACGCCATGATTGCGCAGCTTGGCGAGATGAACGCTCGCAGCGTGGAGCAGAGCGCGGGCATTGACTTTGCTGCGAGCGAGCGCAAGACGAAGCGGTTGGTGGAGTTCGACGGCGTGGCCTGCGATGTGGGCGGGCGGCGGCTGTTTTCAGAGCTCAAGTTCACGCTGACGGCAGGCGCAAAGGTGGGCCTGGTTGGCCCGAACGGAAGCGGCAAGACGACGTTGCTGCGTCTGCTGCGCGGCGAGCTGGAACCGGCGGAAGGCACGATCAAGCGGGCGGACGCGCTGCGGCTGGTCTACTTCAGCCAGATGCGCGAGTTGGACGAGAGCGTGACGCTGCGTCGCGCGCTTGCGCCTGAGGGCGACGGAGTGATCCACAACGGTCGCACGGTGCACGTGGCAAGCTGGGCAGCGCGGTTTCTCTTTACCGGCGAGCAGCTCAACCAGCCGGTGCGCAATCTGAGCGGCGGCGAGCGTGCGCGTGTGCTGATTGCGCGGCTGATGCTGGAGCCTGCCGATGTGTTGCTGCTCGACGAGCCGACAAACGACCTGGACCTGGCCACGCTCGACATTCTCGAAGAGAACCTGATGGAGTTTCCCGGCGCGCTGGTGCTAGTGACGCATGACCGCTATCTGCTGAATACCATCGCGACCACAGTGGTCGGACTCGACGGCAAGGGCCGTGCCGGGCAGTTTGCCGACTACGCGCAGTGGGAAGCATGGATGGCGGAGAACGAAGCGGCGGACGGCGGCGCGCGCGGGATGAAGGCTGAAGCGACGCGCGCTGAAGAGAGGCCCGCTGCCGCTGCGCAGAAAAAGAAGCTCTCCTACCTGGAGGCGCGTGAATTTGCGGGCATCGAGCAGCGTGTCGAGGAGTCCGACACAAAGCTGGCGGCAGCACGGGAGCGCGTAGCCAGCCCGGAGATTGCGACCGATGCGGCGGCCCTGCAGAACGCGCTGACGACACTGGCCGAGGCCGAGCGAGAGAACGAAGCGCTCTACGCGCGCTGGGCCGAATTGAGCGAAAAAGCCGGGTAAGGCACTGAAGTCGCAGACCTTTGGGTTCGCGGCAGGCCGCATCTTTGATGCCAAAATCCAGGGCAGCCCGCGCTGTTTGCACAGATAGAATGACGGTATGGCAGATACGGTCAAGGTACTGATCGTTGAAGACGAACCCCACGCGCTGATGGGTCTGGCCGAGCTGATCTCCGGCTGGGGCTATCGCACGGAGACGGCGCGTGACGGCATTGAGGGCTGGGAGAAGGCGCTGGCCTGGGACCCGGCTATCGTAGTGACGGACCTGAAGATGCCGCGGCTCGATGGGCTGGGCCTGCTGGCCAAGCTTGCGGAAGACGGTTCAGGCATCAACGCAAACGTGGCCGTGGTGCTGCTCACGGCGCAGGGCTCCATCCAGACCGCAGTGGACGCGATGAAGCTGGGCGCGTATGACTTCCTGACCAAGCCGGTGGATGCGGCTCGGCTGCGCGCGATTCTGGGCAACGCGACTCGCCAGCGCGAGACAGCGATCGAGCTGGAAGTGGCGCGGAGGCGGCTGCGCGAGACCGGCGTGCTGGGCTCGATGGTAGGCAACTCGAAAGCGATGCGCGAGATCTTCGCGCTGATCGAGCAGATTGCGCCGTCGAACGTCTCCGTCCTCATCACCGGCGAGAGCGGCACGGGCAAAGAGCTGGTGGCGCGCACGCTGCACGATCTGAGCCCGCGCAAGGCCAAGCCGTTTGTCGCGGTCAACTGCGCTGCGATTCCTGAGACGCTGATCGAGAGTGAGATCTTCGGCCACGAGAAGGGCGCTTTTACTGGCGCGCTGGAGCGCCGCGCCGGCTGCTTTGAGCTGGCCTCTGGCGGCACGCTGCTGCTGGACGAGCTGGGCGAGATGCCCGTGGGTACGCAAGCCAAGCTGCTGCGCGTGCTGGAAGAGCGCAAGCTGCGCCGGCTGGGTGCACGCAGCGAGCAGGACGTGGATGTGCGCGTGCTGGCGGCGACCAACCGCGACCCTGCGGCCGCAGTCGATCACGGGCACCTGCGCAGCGATCTCTACTACCGCCTGAACGTCTTCCACATCGACCTGCCGCCGCTGCGCAAGCACATGGATGATCTGCCGGCGATGGCCGAAGCCATGGTGCGCGACATGAACGAGAAGCATGACCGCCACGTCTCTGGATTGAGCCAGTCCATCCTAGACCGCATGATGGCTTACAACTGGCCGGGCAACGGCCGCGAGTTGCGCAACACGATTGAGCGGGCGGTGATTCTGTGCCCGGATGGCGCGCCGCTGGACGTCGGCCACCTGCCGCCGAACTTCGGCAAGTCGCAGCCGGGCAACGGCCCCGCCTACGACGCAAGCATCGTTCCGGTGCCGGTGGGCACCACGGTGGACGAGGCGGAGCGGCTTCTGATTCTGCGCACGCTGGAGTCGACGGGGCAGAACAAGACGCGCGCCGCCGAGATTCTGGGCGTGAGCCTGAAGACGCTGCACAACAAGCTGAAGGAGTACAACCAGGCGAGAGGCGACAACCAGGCCTGAGCCAGGAACCATGCTGCTGAAGACCAAACTCGTTCTGGCGATTACGGCACTGGTGGTGCTGATCTCGGGCGTGGTCTCGATTGTTTACGTGGACCAGCTGCTGGATGCTGCCGTGAAGCAGACGGAGCAGACCAACCGCATGGTGGCCAACCAGGTGCGGCTCTCGCTGCAGCAGGCGCTGGAAGAAGGGCTGCAGGGGCGGACAGTCGATCCGAACGACCCGAACCAGCTGCACGCGCTGGCCGTGGACGCGATTCGCCAGAGTGCGCCGCTGCAAGCGCTGCTCGACTCGGTCAATCGCTACTCGCTAACGGTCTACGACATCAACATTGGCGATAGCTCGGGACGCATCATCGACAGCACGAACCCGGACAATGAAGACAAGCCGCTGCCCTCGCGGCCTGACTACAAGAAGCTGTTGAACGCCGGAGCTGTAGAGCGCTACCGCATGGTCTTTGGGCCGCCGCAGGTCTTCGATGTGGCGCTGTCAATCGAGCGCAATGGCGCGCCGTTTGTGACGGTGCACGTGGGTGCGCGCACCACTCTGCTGCGGGCAGCCTATGAGCCGTGGTTGCAAAAGGCTCTTACGCTGACGGGGTTTGCGCTGGGCACGGCGCTGCTGATGGCGTTCTTGCTGAGCAACCTGGCGCTGCGGCCGCTCGAGGAGATCAGCCGCCAGCTCGACTTCTGGACAGCGCCGAGCGGCGAGAGCGAAGACAGCAAAGAGGCTCCCAATCAGGACACCGTGCAGGTGGTCTCCACCAAGATCGAGAAGATCGGCCAGCGCATGCGGAATGTGGAAGAGGTCTTCTCTGCCCTGAAGGAGAACCTCGACCAGATTCTGGGCAACCTGCAGGATGGCCTGCTCCTCTTCAGCAAAGACGGCCGCGCGGTGCTGGTGTCGCAGGCGGCGCGCCGGTTCCTGCACATTGAGCGCGGCCACCTGCTGGGGCAGTCTGCGATGGAGATCTTCGACGAGTTCACGGTGCTGGGTCGCACACTACGCGAAGCATTCGCGGCCGGGCAGCCGCTGGCGCAGCAGGAAGTACAGACAGAGACCGGGCGGCTCGTCGAAGTTTCGCTGGACTTCATCCACGACAGCGACACGCAGGAAGGGCTGGGCGCGCTGGTAACGCTGCACGATCTCGAGTCCGTGCAGGAGATTGAGACAGAGCTGGAGCTCTCGCGCAGGATGGCTGCGATCGGGCGCCTGACCTCAGGCGTGGGCCACGAGGTGAAGAACCCGATCAACGCGATTGTCGTGCATCTTGAGCTCCTGAAGAACAAGCTGGGCGACGGCAACACTGGGGCAGCGCGGCATCTCGAAGTGATCGATGCGGAGATTCACCGGCTCGACCGCGTAGTGCAGACGCTGGTCGACTTCTCGCGCCCCGTGGAACTGCAACTGCGCGAGCAGGATCTGCGGCAGGCGGTGGGCGATGTGCTGGCACTCGCCGCGGAGGAGCTCTCCACGCGCAAGGTCACGCTGGTGAGCGCGCTGCCGCCGAATCCTGTCCCGGTGAATGTGGATGCGGACCTGCTGAAGCAGGCGATGATCAACATTGTGCAGAATGGCGCGCAGGCTATGCCCGAGGGCGGGCATCTGCGCGTGACGCTCGAGGACGACCGCAAGCACGCGGTCCTTCGCATTGCCGACGAGGGAACCGGCATCCCGGACGAGATTCGCGACAAAATCTTCGACCTCTACTTCACAACCAAGAGCGAAGGAAGCGGCATCGGACTAGCCATGACGTATCGGATCGTGCAGTTACACCATGGCAGCATCGAAGTAGAATCGGAAGTGAACCGTGGCACGGAGTTTGTGCTGCGGATTCCGCTGGCCACGGCGGAATGGGCGCGCCGGCATGCCCAAACGGCAGCAACGGAAGACCGGGAAGGATCACTGCAATGAGAGCGGCAAGGACGAATATCGGATGGTTGATGCCGCTTGCGTTGACGCTGACCGGCTGCTGGGTGCACAAGACACAGCTGGCAGAGACGCAGCCGCTGGCTCCGCCGATTGTGAATACCCCGCCGCCCACGCCGACGCCTACGCAGTCAAACGTGCCGCCACAGGTGGTCGCTGTGCCTCAAGCGCAACAGCCTCAGCCTGAGCCGCAACAAACTGCTCCGCCGCCGGAAGAACCGAAGCCTGCGAAACGTGCATCGCGGCATCCGAAGACTGAAACCAGCAAACCCGCGGAGCAGCCTGCCCAACAGCCCGGGGGAGTGAGCGCGATTGGGCAGTTGAGCTCGGGCAGCTCCGGCGATCAGCGCTACCAGACCGAGCAGTCCATTTCGGCAACCGACCAGGGATTGAGGCAGATCAGGCGTGGCTTGAACGATCAGGAGCAGAAGACCGCGACGCAGATTCGTGAATTCCTCAAGCAGGCGCGAGCAGCCCTGACTGCTGGAGATGTGGACGGAGCGCACACCCTGGCGGTGAAAGCCAGCGTGCTGCTTGGCGAACTGAACCGATAGCGCCTACTGCTCGCCCCAGCTGAGCTTGCTGCGCAGCGCTTCGAAGAACCCGCTCTCACGCATGCGAATCAGGTTGACAGTGTTTTCAGACCGTCGGCAGCGCACCTCGTCGCCGGGGTGCAGATCGATGGCACGCTGGCCGTCGACGGTGAGCAGACCCAGCGCGGGCACAGCTTCCACACGGACACAGAGCGCACCGCTGCCCGGCACGACGATGGGCCGCAGCGTGAGCAGATGCGGGCAGATGGGCGTGACCACCAACGCGTCTACCTTGGGTGTGAGGATGGGGCCGTTCGCGGCCAGCGTGTAGGCCGTGGAGCCTGTGGGCGTGGAGACGATGACGCCGTCGGCGCGGAAGCTGGCGACGGCCGTCTCGTCGAGCTCGACGGAGAAGTTGCCCATGCGCGCGATATCGCCCTTAGAGATGACGACCTCGTTGAGCGCCTCAAAGCTGGAGATGAGCTGCCCCTCGCGCCAGAGCTCGGCGTGGAGCATGGCGCGTGCGTCGAGTGTGTGGCACGACGCGCACCAGCCTTCCAGTGTGGGGTAGAGCTCGGCCAGCCGAATTTCGGTAAGGAAGCCGAGGAAGCCGAGGTTTACACCGAGAATTGGCGTTCCCGTAGGCGCAAAGACGCGCGCAGCGGCGAGCAACGTGCCATCGCCACCGAGCACGATCACCAGCGCGGGCTCCAACGCGGGCATCTCATCGCGCTCGATCGCGGGTGCGGTGTTGCAATACGCACCGCTTTCCTTGTCGAGCAAGGGCTCGTAGCCTTTGCGCTTGAGCCACTCGACCAGTTCGGGTAGAAGAACGGCAAGCTCGTCCTTGTTGGGCTTCGAGATGATGGCAACGCGGGACATGCGGTCTCAGTGTAACGGATGCGGTTGATTGACGAATCAGGCGGCCGGGTTGCGGCGAGCGTAGAGAAGGAATTCGCGATTGCCTTCCGCGCCCTCGATGGGCGACGGAATGATCTCCACGGCCTGCCAGCCGAGTTCGGTGACGCAGGCGACGACCTTATCGATGGCGGCCTGATGCGCGGCTGGGTCGCGCACGATGCCACCTTTGCCGACGTGCCCGCGGCCTGCCTCAAACTGCGGCTTGATGAGAATGACGGCTTCGCGCAGGGCTGGGGCTGCCGCGAAGACTGGCCCGAGCAAGAGCGTGGCCGAGATGAAGG
>DATMUN010000121.1:0-2203 GCA_035563895.1 Occallatibacter sp.
TCATCGAAGCGCATGCTAGCTTTGCGCTCAATCAGGACGAGGATGCCGAGGGCGAGAATCCAGGGCGCCCGTTATTCAACGCGCCCGAATTCCCGCTCACCCTGCCTCAGGCGCGCACGCGCAACGGCGTAGCCCAGACCACGCGCGATCTTTCGCAGCATCCCTGGGCCGGCTCCAAGGTGACAATGACGCTGCTGGCGCGCGACGAGGCTGGCAACGTAGGCCGCAGCGCAACGACGGTGTTCGATTTGCCGCAGCGAATTTTCGTCAAGCCGGTGGCGCGGGCTCTGATCGAGCAACGTCGCATTTTGGCACTCGATGCCGATGCCAAGCCGCTGGTGTTGACGGCGCTTGACGCGCTCACCATCGCGCCGGAGCAGTTCACGCCAGAAACCACCGTCTACCTCGGGCTCCGCGCCATCTACTTCGACCTCGAGCACGCGAAGAGTGACGATCAGCTACGCGAGGTTGTGGCGCGGATGTGGGACATGGCGGTTCGGCTTGAAGACGGCAACGTCAGCCAGGCCGAACTCGCCCTGCGACAGGCGCAGGAGGCGCTGCGCCAGGCGCTCGAACACGGCGCGACCGACGAAGAGCTTAAGAAGCTGATGGATCAGCTGCGCGCTGCTATGGACAAGTACCTGCAGGCGCTGGCGGAGGAGATGCGGAAGAATCCGCAGCAGCTTGCCCGTCCGCTTGACCGTAACTTTCGCATGCTCAGCGAGCGTGATCTGCGAAGCATGCTCGACCGGCTGGAAAATCTTGCGCGGTCGGGAAACAAGGAGGCCGCGCAACGGCTGCTCGAAGAATTGCAGTCGATGCTCGAGAACTTGCAGATGGCGCGGCCCGGTGCGCAGGGCGAGGAAGGCGACGACGACATGATGTCGGCGCTTGACGAGCTCGGCGACATGATCCGCAAGCAGCAGCAATTGCGTGATAAGACCTACAAGCAAGGCCAGGATACGCGACGGGACCGGCAGCGACTTCCGGACCAGGGCCAGCAGCAGTTTGACGACCTGCGGCAAGATCAGCAGGCCCTGCGTGACCGCCTCAATAAGCTGCTCGATCAGCTGCGCAAGCACGGCCTTGAGCAGAAAGAGGGCCAGAACCAGCAAGGTCAGCAGGGACAGCGTAACAACAGCATGGATCAGCTCGGCAGCGCCGGCGAGGCCATGGGCGAGGCCGAGGGCGAACTCGGCCAGGGCGACGCCGACAGCGCGGTTGACAGCCAGGGCCGCGCACTCGATGCCATGCGCAAAGGTGCGCAGGGCATGGCGCAGGCCATGCAGCAGAATGGGATACAGGGGCTCGGTCAGCCTGGTCGCAACGGTCGTGCTCGCGCCCAACAGGATACTGATCCGCTTGGGAGGCCGATGCGCGGACGTGAATACGGCGACGATGTCACGGTGAAGGTGCCGGGCGAGATCGACGCGCAACGCGCCCGCCGTATTCTGGAAGAGTTACGCCGGCGCTTCGGCGAAAGCACCCGCCCGCAGCTTGAGCTTGATTACATCGAGCGGCTGCTCAAGGATTATTGATCGGTAAAACAGCCCGCGCAGCCTAGTGCCGCGTCACCAGAGCCTGACGATCGTGCACCAGTGCGTCCACCGCTGCCCGGGTCCGTGCCATCGCTATTTTGCTCCACTGTCGTGCGCCGTGAAGAAGCGCACTATCACGTCGGTGGCATCAGCCGGCGTCGGGATCTGACTGCGAAATTCCAGCCGCTCGCCCGGGCCAAGCACGCCGCGGGAAGGCTGCGCGCGCGAGGTGTAGACTTCCTGGCCGGTGGCGTTACGCGCGGCAAAGCGCAGGCGCGGCACCTCGACCGGCTTGCTGGCCTCGCTGACGATGACGCCTTCTACGATCAGCACGCTATCGCCGTCCTGCATCTCTTTCGAGATGCGCACGTTCTCAAATTTGAGGCCGCGCAGGTTGACCGGCAGGCCGAACGCGGCGAACAGCGATGTGGTCTGCGGCAAATAACGCACAACCTCATTGCGGGCGCCGACCAGCGTCATGTTGAAGGCGACCAGCACGAGAATGATGGCGGGCCAGCGCGATGAGTGGGAGGTCTTCTGTCGTCGCGCCTGCAGCCGTTGCCGACGGACGGCGAAACTCTCGATTTCTTCGAAATCTTGCGGCAGTTCGTGCTCGATAGGCGGCACCAGCGAAGGGGCGTCGAGGATGATGGCGGGCTCCGGCG
>DATMUN010000122.1:0-9389 GCA_035563895.1 Occallatibacter sp.
GTGCGCACTTCACTCGTCGTACGCGGAACACCGACACCCAGACTGTACGGCTGATCGAGCGATCCATTGCAATTCGACAATGTAGCTCCCGTGCAGTCGCGGTTGTAGTTGTTGTTCTGGTCGTAGAACGCGATTGGTGCACCGGCTACCGGTGAGTCCGCGCGCGTCACGTTGTTGTACTCCTGGTTGAACATGGTGTTGACGTTTGGATCGAGTGATCCGCCCGGCCCCACAATGACAAACGGGTTGATATGGCTTGCACCCTTCCTGTACACAGCGCTCTTCAGAGACGAACCCGGCTGCCTGCTGAAGCGAATACAGTTCTGGAAGCCCGGAATGCCCCAGGCGCAGCCGAACGACAGCGGCTGACCAGACTGCATTCTCTGCACTGTGCCGATCTCCCAGCCGCCCAGCACATAGGAGGCGACGCCGTGATTCATGAAGCGCTTGCCTTTGCCAAACGGCAGTTCATACAGCGCGCTCACAACCACCGTGTGGCGAATATCCATCGCAGAAATGGCTTTTTCGTGGTGCAGATTGTCTACGTCCATGTCTTGCGAAACACCTACGCCAGAGTTCGGCAGTGCGCTGTCCGCATCGGTGAACGTCTTGCCCCAGGTATACGACGCCTGGAGGTTCAGGCCCTGATGGAAGCGCCGTGTGACGCTCGCAACCAGCGCGTTAAAGCTGGACATACCAACGTTCTCAAGGCAGCATCCCTGATCGATAAAGTCATACTGTGGGAAGGGACGCAGTGCCTGTTGCAGTGAAGGATTGCCTCCCCAGTTCTGCTGGAAGCCAGCAAATGGAGCAGCGATGCCTGCACTATTACCATTGAACGGCTGATAGAGCGCATTGCCCAGCGAGAAGTACTTCTGCGGCATGTTGTTCGGGTTCAGCAGGTTCGACTCAAGGTTCGTCGAGTGATTGCCGATGTAGCCGATGGTCGCCAGCAAATCATCGGCAAGCTGATGCTGCACCTGCAATGACCAGTTGTAGACCGTCGCTGGCCGTCCAGCATCCGGCTTGATGTACGAGCCCGACACATAGGTGCCATTGAAGTAGCCAGGATCCTCATCCGGCGGCGGCGTGAATGCAGGCATGCCATCGTCTATCTGGAACGACGGATCGAAGCCATTCTTGCTCGGCGAGCTCGGATTGGCCGTGTAGCCGGTCACCGTACCACCGCCGAAGTCGTCATATACAAGCGGGCCATAGATGATGCCGGCACCGCCACGAATCACAGTCTTCTGATGCAGGAAGTCCGGAGACCATGCAAAGCCCAGACGCGGACCGAAGTCCTTGTACCAGGTGTTGGCCCAGCGTGTATTGCAGCCCTTGCACTTGTCGCCGAACACTAGCGCACCCGGAATGTTGTACTCCGTGTCGATGGCTGTCGTGCTGAAGTTGGATGTGTTGTTGTGCGCTTCCGAACGTGGCATGTCCACGTCGTAGCGAAGGCCGATATTGACAGTCAGGTTTGGAGTGATCTTGAAGTCATCCTGCGCAAAGAACGCGTAGTACCACGAGGTCCAGCGCTGCCCCTTGAGAACAACGTTCGTGCCGCCGTTGTCCGCCTCGCCCAGCATCAAGCTGGCGAAGCCAAGACCGCCGCCCTGTGCGGGAGAGCCGGCCGTTTCATTGCCGCTGAAGTTGATCCACTCGTTGCGGCCGTTGATTGGCGAGTACTGCTGGAAGCGAACGTCGCCGCCGATCTTCACGTTGTGATGGCCGTGCGTCCACACGATGGCTTCGTTCAAGCGAATGCCGTTATCCACGTTATCGCCGTTGTTACCAAAGCCGAGACCGATGGGTGCGTCGCCGGTGCCGATCAGTGGAAAGTTTTTGCCGCCCGCATTGCCAAGACCCACAAGCTGGTTCCAGTCCTTCCCAAGGTTTACAGCCTGCGAGTAGTTTTTGCTGTTGCTCCGGTTCGAGCCGATCACAAAATAGTTCAGCAGATTCGGCTTGATTGAGTAGTCCATACCCACGCGGAAGAAGTGCGTGGTGAAGTCCTGCCACCAACCCTGCGTGCTCACCGGCGCTGGCAAGGTTGCCAGGTTGCCCGTGAACAAATCGTTCTCACGCGTGCTGTACGAACCCCATACCTTCATCTTGTCGCTGACGTTGTGATCAATGCGAATGGTGTACGTAGTGTTGGTGATCGGCTTGGTCGAAATCTGCGTGTAGTTGCTGTAGATGTCGTTGGTCGTCGGCTGCGGATAATACGCCACCAACGCCTTCGCCACCGAGCTCAACTGGCCCGAAGGAATCACGTTTGTCGGAGTTGCGTTTCCGCCAAATGCCGTGCGGCACTCGGCCGTTCCACCGCCAGACAGTGTCACCGTCTTCGTGGTCGACGGATCAAAGATTTCGCCGGCGTAGATTGGCGTTCCATCGCAAGGGTTGGTTCCGGTCTGGATATTGGTCAGGCGGTCTGAGAAATCGCCGCCGCGCTCCGCTAGAGTCGGAATGGTGCTCGTGACCGTTCCGCCCGTCTGGTACTTGAGCTGCTCCCACGAGAAGAAGAAGAAGCTTTTGTCCTTGCCGTTGTAGAGCTTGGGAATACGAACTGGGCCGCCAAGGCTGCCGCCGTAGTCGTTCTTGTGGTCGGCAGGAACAGCATAGTTGGCGCGACAAGCTGCTGTGTCGTTCGTGCCCTGGCAGTGATATGCCCGCCAGCCATTGTTGAACCACGTGTTCGCATCCAGCGAAGCATCGCGGTAAATGTCGTAAATCGTTCCGTGGAAGTCGTTGGTGCCGCTCTTGGTTACAAAGTTCTCCACGCCGCCCGTCGTGCGACCGAACTCTGCTGCAGGCATTGACGTGGTCACCTTGAACTCGGCAAGAGCTTCCACCGACGGTGCTTCTTCGTCATACGACGAACCGTTTTCGCTGCGCTGCTGGCTTGCGCCGTCAATCAGCACTTCGTTGCCGTAGTTCTGTCCGCCTGCCACCTTCGACAGGAAGATGCCGTTGTTGCTGTTGGCCGCACCCGGACCCGTCGTGGCCGGCTGCAGGAAGATAAACGCCTCGTTGGCGCGCATGGCGCCCACGCCGCCCAGTGCGAGCGGAAGATCCGTGATCTGTTTTTCCGTAATGATGCCGCCCACGTCCGACGACTCAGTCTCGATCGTCGGTCCCATGCTGGTCACCGTGATCTTCTCTGATACCTCGCCCGGCTGCAGCGTAATGTCCAGAGACGTAACCGTACCGATCTGCACCAGAGCATTCTGCGTAATCGCAGTCTTGAATCCCGGCGCAGTGGTCGTAACAACGTAGGAGCCAAGTGCCACATCTTCAAAGCGGTAGACGCCCACCGAGGTGGTCGACGTGTTGTAGGTTGCGCTTGTTGCCGAATTGACAATCTTCACTTTGGCATCGGCAATAACAGCACCTGTGGAGTCGGTCACGACGCCGGCGAGTGAACCGTGCACTGACTGCCCTTGCGCATATAACGCAAGCAGCAGGAGCAGCGACACGAGCGCACCGCATCTCCAGAGTCTGAATCTTCTCATTGACTTCTTTGCCTCCAGATTGGTCCTGTACGGTTCTGACCCCCTCCTCGTTGAGGCGGCCGCCCGGACTCTTGTGTGATGAAGCAGGGCACTGCGCGAAAGACACAGTCCCCCACTTCGGAGGCAAGAGTACTCACCACACACGCTGCGGTCTTGAGCGCATAAGCCTATTGACAGCGCATTTATAAGGTGTTCTAGTAGTAAGTTTTGCGAATTCGCCTTGAGCTCGCCGTGAATCCCGCCGTCAGCCAATAACACATAGCCGCGCAATCGCAGCAAACGAGCGCCCTGTCTGCTCGCGCAATTCTCCAGGCGCACATCTCAGGTTGTTAGCGAAATATCGTCGGACTCGCAGCCGCGCCGCGTATGGCCGTCGCTAGTCTGACGATCTGAGACGAATCTACATATCTTCCGGCTGAACAATTCCGCGCGCCAGACAGAAGCTCACCGCCTCAGTGCGATCGGAAACTTCAAGCTTTGCCAGCAAACTGCTTACCTGGTTTTTCACCGTGCTCGGAGAGATACCGTACACCGTCGCGATCTCGCGGTTGGTTAATCCCCGTGCCAGCAGCCGCAGCACTTCCATCTCCCGCGTAGTCAACTGCTGACGGATGACGCGATCGGTGAACTGCCGCTGAATATGGGGCACAATCCAGCGTTTGCCCCCATGCACGGTCCGCACGGCCTGGATCAACGTTTCGCGGCCTGCGTCCTTCAGGATGTAGCCCAGCGCGCCCGCCTGCAAGACCTGAAAGACTTCCTCTTCGGTCTGGTAGCTGGTCACAATCAGGATGCGCGCATTCGCTGCCTCCGACCGAATCGCGCGGACCACTTCGATGCCATTCTTCTGCGGCATACGCAGATCCAGCAGCAACACATCGGGCTTCAACATGCGAAACAGATCAATTGCCTGCGCGCCATCTGAAGCTTCGCCTACCACCTCGAAGCCGTCTTCGGAGCCCAGCAGATTGCGAATTCCAATGCGATATACAAGGTGATCGTCAGCGACCAGAACGCGAATAGCGTGATCGCGGCTATGTCCGGCGCCATGCCGTTGTTGTGGCACGTGTGCGCTCTTTTCCTTCGTCATCCTACCGCCCTTACACGCACCAGTGTACCCTTCGGCGTCGACTTGAGTTCAAACTCTGCGTTGATGGCGGCGCACCGCTCACGCATTCCAACCAGCCCGAAGTGGCCCTCCTCCGGCCCGTGCACCTCTTCCAGACTGAAACCCGTTCCATCGTCGCTTACCTCAACCACTACCTCGCTCTTGCGATACGCCACGCTGACCACAATCCGGCCGGCATGCGCGTGGTGCACAGCATTGGTCAGCGCCTCCTGCACAATGCGAAAGAGATTGTTCACCACCGTGTACGGATACGTCGCTGGCGTGCCATGCACTTGCTGTTCAATCGTCGCCTCTGACGCTGTGCGTATCCGCTGAATGCAGCGCGCAATCAGCACATCCAGCTTGTCGTCTCGTGAAAGCGCCCGCAGAATGTCGATGGAGAGATGCGACTCGTCGCGGCTGTGACGCACCAGTTGCAGTGCCTCAACCAGCAGCGACTCCGCCCGCTCAGGGTCCCTGCCGATCGTCTGCTGTGCGGCCTCAAGTTGCAGAGTGATGCCCGCATACCCCTGCGCCAGCGTGTCATGAATATCCCGCGCAATGCTCGCGCGCTCAAATGCCACCGCGCGAAACCGTCCATGCTGAATGCGGTAGTAGCTGTTGATACCGATCAGGATCAGGATCGTGGCCACGCCCACCAGCATCACGATGTGCGTTCGTGTCCACCAAGACGGCGGCTCTTCGAGTTCGATGTCGTCCAGCCCTCTCAGCTGCAAAGTAAACGCATCTCCACGGTCGGCTTCAGTTCCATGATTCGCCAACAGGATTCCGGTCAGCCGCAGCGTCGCTCCGGGCTGCATGGATCTGGCTGGCAGCTCCGCGCCCATGTTATCGCTGGGTAGCACGGCAGAAAATGTCTGATGCCCACCACGCAGATTCAACCGCACGCCGGTCAGTCCTGCCGGCGTAAAGCTCACCAGTTCCGCCACGGTTTGCACCAGGAACAGATCGTTCTCTCCATCCGCTGCCTGATCCGGCGTAATCGAGAGAGGCAGCGGCATCGATCCGCCCCACAGTCGCCGCATGGTGCTCTTTTCAATCTGCGGCACAGGCGATGTGGTCATGTCGCCCGTCACTTCCACCTCATCCCCAAGCGCAATGCGTTGCTGTTCCTGCAACTGCACCTGCACCGCGCCAGTGCGATCTTCGATCACTATGGGGCGGTGACTCGACGTGACAATGCCGCGCACCACAACCGGAACCGCCTTGGAAGAGTAGTTCGCTGCCTGAATGGCCGACTCGATCGACTGCAAGCGAAACTGCCGCTCCTCTTCTGCAGCCGAAACACGAGGCGCTGTCAGTAAAACGAGCAGGAGAATGCTGCCGAAAAAAAACGCCACTGAAGTGCGGCGGCGGCAAAACAACTTGACGGCTTCATCCATCGAGTTTGGAATCCCTGAAGCAAACCTACTATACTTCACTCGCTCACGATGAAACACGCGCTCAGCTACAAGTGGAGATGGATCGCCGTGCTCGCACTCATCGCGGCGTTGGGCGGGGGTTTCTATTTCGTGCACGTCCACGGCTTTCGCAGGCCGTTCAGCGGCGGCTACGAGAGCCTGCGCGGCTGGCAACCCATTAGCGGACGCTGGGAGGTGCATAGCGGCGTCTTCTCCAACTCCAACTACGGACGCGGCGACATGCTCATCGCGTCGCATTCCGTGGGCACCGATTATCACATCTCCGCCGACATCCGCTTCGACCTGCTCTTTCCTGAAACCCACTTCGGAGATGCCGGACTGGTGATCCGCACCACGGACCCCGAACAGGGTGTCGACTCGTACCAGGGCTACTATGCCGGTGTGCGCGCCGACAGCCAGGAGCTCATCCTCGGGCGCGCCACCTTCGACTGGCACCAGCTCAAGGCCGTGCGTCTTCAAACTCCCGTATCTGTCGGCACTTGGCATCACATGCAATTTTCTGTTCGTGGATGCAACATCTCCGTCAGCATCGCCCCGGTCTCCGGCGGCCCCGCCACCACACTCGAGTACAACGACGCGAACTGCCTGACTCAAGGTGTTGCCGGCCTCCGCTCCTTCTACGCAGAGGCCTCCTGGAAGAACGTAGACATCGGCTCTAACTGACCCTCTACCGCGTCTAATTCGCGTTCAGCAAGAGCGAGCTGACAACCGGGTTCGCGCCCATGCTCTTTGCATCGACAATGGAAACCGGTAGCTTGGCAGAGTACGCGCTGGCATCGCCATTTGCCAGCGCCGCACGCATCGCCTGCATCGCGCGCATTCCCAGCTCTTGCGGTTCGCTCACAACCAGCGCATCGATGTGACCATCCCGCAATCCATTCAGCTCGAACGACTCGTCGGAAACCCCGATCAGCCACGGCCTGTTTCGCCCGTAATGATCGAACGCCACATCCGCGGCATGGGTTGAAAACTCGTCCGTTGTGAGAATCCCCTTGATATTCGGATGCTCCGCCACCAGGTCCAGCGTCGACTGGCGGCTCCTTGCCCAATCCGAAAGGCCATATTTCACGCCCACCAGCTTGATGCGCGGCGATCGCGCAATCTCCTCTGCGAACGCCTTCTCAATCAGCGAGCTGCTCTCCACCGTCGGGCTTACGCCTACCACACCAACCTCGCCCTTGCCACCCAGCAGAGTCACAAATCGCCGTGCCGCCAGCCGCCCTGCCTCTTCCTCGTCCCAGCCGACAAATGCAGAAAAATCCTTGGCTGAAAGCGCAATCGGGCTGCCTACAATGACCACCGGGATCTTGTTGCGCACCGCCTTCTGAAGCACTGAAGCCAGCACAAGCTGATGCGCCGGAGCCACGATGATGCCTTGCACGTGCCGCTCAATCGCGTTGTCCACCATCTGCGCCTGCTCGGTGTAACTCGTCACCGACTGAGGCGCGGCAACCTCGATGCGAATCCCGGCCGCGCCTGCTCCGCTCCGCGCCGCGCGCACAAATGCGGCCCAGTACTCCATGCCGCCTGTGGGAGTAATTACCATCACCGTGGGCGGCTCGTGGTGCCGGCATGCCATGCCGCACAGCAGCATCGCCGACGCGGCCAGCAAACACACCGCCCTACTACAGAGGCTCAAAGATAGTCGCGCCATTCTTCTCTCGTATGCAACTGCTTCGCTATTCAATCACTGTCAGAAAACTTCCGCGCCGTGCCTTGCTGTCCTGCTTGCTCAGAATATTCGCACGATCCGACTCCCGCTTCGAATCCTCAGCACGCCCCATGCGCGCATACACAATCGCCAGGTAGTGATGTGCCGTGGCATAGTCCGGCGCGTACTGCACAGCACTCTCAAGATACTTCTCTGCCGTAGCATAGTCCTTCGCACGCAAAGCCAGAATGCCTTCTCCTGTCAGGGCACCGCCATGATGCGGCGCCAGAGCCAGCACCTTCTCGTAATAGCCCTTTGCCTCATCGGGCACGTCTGACTCGCGCGCCATCTCTCCGAGCTGAAAGTACGAGGCCGACTGCCGCGGCTGCAGCTCGAGCGAGCGTTGAAACTCCGCCTTCGCCTCGTCGTTGCGCAACACCATATGCAGTAGAAGCCCGAGCCCATAGTGCGCCGTAGCGTCCTCTGGCTTTTGCTGCAGATATGCCTTCAGGTTTGCTTCGGCCTCCGCCATCTTCTGCTCATCCATCTGCACGTGCGCCAGTGCGTACAAAATGCGCAGATCCTGCGGCACCAGCTCATGGGCCTTCCCGAGCGCTTCGTCGGCATCTTTGAATATCCGCATCCGCTCCGCCTGCATCCCGAAGGCGAACAACAGTTCCGGCGAATCAGGCACCAGCTTCCGCGCACGAATCAGGTTCAGCAGCGCATCGCCATCCAGCCCGATCTTCTGATCAGCAAGTGCCGCAGCAATCGCTGCCTTTACCTCGCCCTCCCGCGCGCCTTCTGACACCGGTTCCACGCTCAGAACCTTCTCAAACGAGCGCAGCGCATCTTCGCTAATCCCCTGGCTTAGCTGAACTCGCCCCAGCGCAATCAGCACCGCGCTGTTCGTAGCGTCTCGGCGCAGAAACTCCGTCAGAAGTGCATTCGCCTGCTCCAGATGATGCTCCGCCGCAAGCGCCTCAGCCTGCTTCACAACGTCAACGGACGGCGCCGCCGCAGGCGTGGTGCTCTGCAACATAGCTCCGACTGCACAGCTGAAGATGAATATAGAGAATGAGGTCATGACTTCGGCAGGTGACGACAGCTCGCCTGGATCATCGTAAATCTAGCGTCTTCCCGCCGTATCCAGCAAGAATTGACCACCAAGGCCAGCCAGCACCATGCATCTCAGCATGCAACAGCCTGCTGAATTCCACCACCCCGCGCGAAGCGTTATGCACAAAGCGCACCAATTTCGCTCAAAAATGAAAGAGGCCGCTAACAGGCAGCCTCTGAAAGAAATTTCGCACACAGCGAGCTGATTTGATTGTGGAGGGCCAGCAACGTCTCGAATTTACTCGTGAGTCCGTTTGAACGCCGGATTGCGACTTAACGCCTGACCGCTCCAATGACAATCGAACACTGCCTTGACTTACAGAAAATAAAGGATATCTACGATTTCATAACATACTTTGGAGCACCCCCGACACGCCAACAATCATCGCGCCACTGTTCGGCCATTTTCGGAGATTATGAGTTGGACCTTACTTTGGTGCCCCTCCGCCGAGATAGCTCCCCTGAAATCGAATTAACAGGAAACCGCCGAAACCCCTAGAGCCTGTTTCATAAATAGGTTCGACCTCAAGGCCGGTACTTTTTGAGGTGGA
>DATMUN010000123.1:0-4138 GCA_035563895.1 Occallatibacter sp.
CAAACGCATGAACCCAGGAGCACTCTCGTTCGATCGCATGGCGCACCGCATCACCCATATTGGAGAGAATGGCAGTCTTTACGCCGGTTGAACGCAACCTTTGTTGCCACTGCACCAACGCCTCGTTGGCGGTGCACCACATCTGGCCATCAAGCCAAACCAGCTCATCGATGGTCGCAGCCGTGGCAGTAATGCCTGCATCCGTCAGTGACCTGCGCCAGTATGAGGCACCGTCGAGCAGGCCTCTGTCGTAGTCTTCTCGAAACTTCCAATAGACTTCCTCAAACTGTGCGCGTTCCAGCCCGGTCAAACCGAGCGCAGCGTCAATTGCCCACTGCGCTCGCGGGCCCGACAAGACTAATCCATAGTCGAAGATGACAGCCTCAATCAAGCAATCGCTCCACAGATGACTTGCCGTTCAAGGGCGCAGATACGCCAGATTGTCGTAACGCAAAGCCTCGCCTCCGCTGGTGTTGAACCACACCGTCGAACTTACGTCGCGCCACTCTGTGCGCAATCGTACCAACTGCTTCGGCTTCACCGTCACACTGACTTCGCGATTCTCCGGTGAGCGTACGCGCACAGTCGCTTCGTGATCTGCGTCGTTATAGATGTCGATGCCCGCAAATATGAGTGGAACCGCGAAGCGCAATCCAGCTTCCACGGCCTTCGCGTCCGTCTTCGCATCTGTGCGCACCAGTGTAAACGTGCCGAACTTTCCGCCCGGGGTTCCGATTGCCCATGCGTCGCCGCTCCAGTCAATCACGCCTGCTGGGTACTGCCCATTGAGATGCGTCCCTGCGGTAAGATGTGGATCGTCGAAGGTGACGAACGCAAAGTGTGGATGGCCCCCTTCACCTTCAACATCGATATCGCGCGATGCGGTGTGATGAATGCGCAGCACGTGTGTTGCATCATCGAAGACATACCCCTCTGCTGCAACGTCGCTGCGCCGTGCAAGCGGGCGGCCGCCAGCCGTCACAGACTCTGGCACAAAGTCCAGCCGCAGTACATCATCTGACGTTGCATCGAAGGTCGAGTAAGTTACGCGCCCAGCGTCATACTCAATCTTCGTCACTGGAGACAGGCTCCCCAGCAAATGCGACTCGTCGGCGGGCGCCCACTCCGGCACTGCCCAGAAGGCGTCCATCGTTCGTCGTGGCCCGTCAGAGAACTGGTCAGTAAACCACCACTGATTGCTGAACGGCGCATGTGCCTCGCCCGGCAGTCCCTGGAAGTACGTCACCCAATTGAATGTGCGAAACGCTTGCTGCTTGTAGGCCGTCTCGCCTGTCTTCGCGAAGAAGAACGCTTCTACTGCAGCCAGCCGCGCGCTGTGGCTGTCGCAACACTCGTTGGGCAGGTTGCAGCAGAACTCCTTGCCGTTGCCCTGCTCCGTCGTCACTGTCGCGCCATGCACAACGTACTTCGGCCACTTCGGTGTCGTCTTCACCCACTCAATGAGAGAGCGTGCGTGCTCGTTCCAGTCCGGGTCGAGTTCCGGGTGCAGCAACAGGTACCGCGCCAGCTCCAGCGGAATCACCTGGTTCATGTTCTCCATGCTGGCCTGCACATCTTCGAAATAGCCAACCCACACGTTGTTCTGCATCGGATACTTCATGAGCCAGGCCCATGCGCCCGCGCGTACGGATTTATATGCCGCCGTATCCCCCTGTCCGAGACGGATCAGTTCATCGAACAGCATGATCGGCTCCACCACATTCGCCGAGTAGCCGAACATTCCTTTGCCGCCATCGATCCGCCCGTCGCGCGCAAAACAGCGATACGGCCACGGCGACCGTTTCTCATCGCCCGGTGTGAAGTTCTTCACCAACGCCTCGGCGCACTTGATCGCAGCCTTCAGATACTTCGTATTGCCGGTCATCTCGTAGAGCCGCAGATACGCGTATCCGTCCTCACCTACAACGTGCGGCTCCACGAAGTCCTCGCCGTGCTCACTCCATCCTGTGTAGCGGCGTGCGCCAGGATTCG
Organism: Occallatibacter sp.; assembly: GCA_035563895.1. GTDB lineage: Bacteria > Acidobacteriota > Terriglobia > Terriglobales > Acidobacteriaceae > Telmatobacter. Next base: position 1,993 of record DATMUN010000123.1, read on the forward strand.
CAGAGGGATACGGAACCTCAGCCCACGCATACCCCGCGGGAGTACGGCCATTCTCGAGTTCGTAGTCGACAAAGCTCTCAAGAAACTCGAGCGTGCGTGCGTCGCCCGTATAGGGATATAGCCGCTCGATAAAGCCTTCCATCATCGCGCGCAGATAGCCGGTCGAGTTCGCCCAGTGCCAGTCGGGATTCATCTCATACGTGGTGCGGTCGAAATCGAAGCAGCAGAAGAAGTAGGGCAAACGCTGCCGATTGAACTGATCTTCGACGATCGTCCACTGCGACAGGAAATATCCGGAGTAGGAGTATCCGGTACTGTCCGCCATTGGCCACGGCAGCAGCTTGGCATTGTCATCCAACTGCACGGGCCTGCCTGCAATCGACTTCGCATCCACAGTCGAGATGGTTGGAAAGCTTTGCTGCGCCGCTGCGGTGATCGACACTACCGCGAAGAGTGAGAGAAGCACACGACATTTAATAGCTCTTTTCATAACGCCCCAGCAAGATGGTTGCGCCTAGCACGATTGCCGCGCCCGCGATGGCAATAGCGTTCAGGCGTTCTCCTAACAGCGTGACGGCAAGCGCGATGCCGAACACAGGAACAAGGTAGAGCGAAGTGGAGGCCACTGTGACGTCAAGGTGTTGCAGAGCCTTGAAGAACAGCAGCATTGACGCGCCGTACATGAACAGTGCCAGGAAAAGAAACGCCGCGATTGCTTTTGTATCGAGCAACAACAGCGTCGTCCAGTGGAACGGCTCAACCCAGATCAGCAATGGAATGCTGGCCAGCGACGCGGTGATGTAGCTGTAGATCAGTATCTCGACGTCATTAAAGCGGCTCATCAACCCTTTGCAGTACACGTTGAAGAACGACGATCCGACACAGCCGCCGAGGATGAGCAAATTGCCCGTGAGATAGTGCATGGACCCAAAGGATGCCTGCTGAAAATCGCTTACCGACATCAAAGCCACGCCGATCAATCCAATCGCCAATGACGCAATGCGCAAGCCCGTCAGGCGCTCCTTCAACAGAATTGACGCCAGTACTGCGCTGATGACCGGGATCAGAAGATTCAGGATTGTGCCGTTCGATGCCAGTGACTTGCTGATTCCCCACGTCATGCCAAGCTGCGCAAGTACCTGGCCGCCGATGCCGGCGATAGCAAAGTGCCCCCAGTCGCGCAGAGACGGCGATTGCCGTGATGGATCGCGCCGCCGCATCCTCACAAGCAGCGGAAACAGCAGCAGCGTTGCGATATAGAACGGCAGGAAGGTGATCGCGATGGGCCCGAGATACGGATCAAGAAATTTGACTGCGATGCCCTGCGCCGACCACATCAGCGACGCCAGCACAAGCAGAAGGAAGTAGCCAGCAAAGCTGGCGCGCGGCTGCTGTGCTGCCTGTGTCTCGCTCATACGCTCTCCTGCACAACATGAATGCCAAAGCGATCCGCACCCGGCGAACTGCCGCTAAAGACATAGGGTTTGACACCACGATGCAATGCGTACTCCGATACCACGGTCTCGAATGCATCCGCGCCGTTCGAGCTGCCTAATACAGCAACTGTTCCACCGGCTCCGCCGCCTGTCACTTTCGCGCCGAACAATTGATCCTCACCGGCATGCTTGCGCACCAGATCTACCAGCAGATCCGTCGCCTCGCATCCCAGGCCAGTCTCCGTGTACGACCAGTGCGACTGATACATCAGCTCTCCCATCTGCCGAAAAAGTGCAGCAGATGGAACCGCGGCCGCGCAACGTGCGAGATCGATAAACAGCTGGATACGATGATTCTCTTCCACGGCGTAACGTACGCAGTCTCGCACACGGTAGTTGATCTCTGGTCGTATGGCTGTAAATGGATCGGGGTGCTCACCGCCTTGGGCGAGAACCTCTTCTCCGGTGCTCAGTTCAGGCAGCCTGCGCTCATAGTGCGAACGGAATTCAGACGGCGTCAGATTGGACAGATAGCCGTGCCAGCGCGAGTCAGTGAATCGCGGGATGGCTGAGGCAGCATCGCGCGCGATGGGAAGCTTCTCCCACTCGCAGATCATGCGATAGCCCACGAATGCCGCGGCGCGTGCGGCCTCGTACTCCGCGCCCGTCACGGCGTGGCGCACCCCCGAGTCGATCGCCCAGCAACTAAG
>DATMUN010000124.1:0-2690 GCA_035563895.1 Occallatibacter sp.
AACCACGTTTCGAATCTCGATCCACCGTCGCTGCTGCCGAATATTCCAGGGCGCGCTGCGGCGTTTTTGAAAAGTTCGCTGATGAAGATCCCCATTCTTGGCTACGGCTTTAAGCTCGGCGAATTTGTCCCCGTCGACCGCGATGGACGAGTGGAGAGCGCCATCGAGAGCGTGCGCGCGGCGGAGCGTGTGCTGGCAAAGGGCATTCACATCATGACGTTCGTGGAGGGTACACGGTCGCGCGATGGGCGCATGCTGCCGTTCAAAAAAGGCCCGTTCTATCTCGCCATGCAGACCGGTGCGTTGTGTATCCCGGTTTCGATTCACGGCAGCGAAACGCTGATGGCCAAGGGCAGTATGCGCATCACGCCTGGCACGGTGCACATCACCTTTCATCCGCCAATTGATCCGAAAAAATATGCGCATCGCTCGGATCTCATGGCAGCTACACGTGCAGCTGTTGCTGGTGGATTGCCAGAGTGGATGCGGACCTAGCTCTCACCTTTTTCGCAAAAGCAAAGGAGGCTCCCGCATTGGAAGCCTCCTTTGCTTTTGCGGGTTTCTTGCTCACTGCACCGCTGCGTTATATCCATCACCGAGCAGGCGTTGGGCCATTGCAGTTGCCTCTGCGCGCGTGGCGAACGGGCCCACTTGCACGTGAATCAGGTTGTCGCCGGGGACGTGGCGCGTAACCACGGCATACCCGCGACGCCGCAGCGCGCTCATCAACACATCAGCGTCTTCCTGGTGCGAAACGGCCGCAATCTGCACCATAGGACCGTTCGTTACGGGTGGCGGCGCTGGTGTGGTCAACGCGCTCGGCGTCGCACTAAGCGCCGGGTGCACCACGGGAGTTGCTGCAACTGTCGGTGTGGCCGCAGGCGTAGAGATGGCCGCCGGAGCTTCGCCCTCCAACGCGCCATCGCCGCTGACTGGAGCGGGCGCAGGCACGTATGTTGAGTTACCGCGTGCGCCAGGCTTGGCGGCTGCGGCGGTTGTCTGCGCGGTGGGGCTGGTCACGGCGGTATTCGCTGCGGGAGCTTTCTCTACATTTGCCGTCGGCGCACTGTTGCGGCCCATCCTGTAGCCTACGCCGAAGCATACGGCGCACACTGCGATCAGCGCACAGCCCAGGCCTATGAGCAGCCACGGGCCCAGCGTGAGCTCGGTGTCTTTGCCGGGTCCGTCGTCGAGTGCGAAGTCCCGCGTGTGGTTGCCGCCGACCATGTGCGCTCCCTACTTCTTCTCGTCTGCCGGCTTTGAGCCCGCAGACAGCTTGTTGAGCATCGAGAGCAACTCCACCGGCAACGGGAAGACGATGGTCGTGTTCTTCTCTACTCCGATCTCGGTGAGCGTTTGCAGGTAGCGCAGTTGCAGAGTGATAGGCTGTTCGGCAAGCAGCGCCGCCGCATCCACCAGCTTTTGCGCCGCGTTGAACTCGCCCTCGGCGTGGATGATCTTCGACCGCTTCTCGCGCTCGGCCTCGGCCTGCTTGGCCATGGCGCGCAGCATCTGGTCGGGCAGGTCCACCTGCTTTACTTCGACGGAGACGACCTTTACGCCGAAGGGCTCTGTGCGCTGATCGATGATTGACTGGATGCGCAGGTTGAGCTTGTCACGATGGCTCAGCACTTCGTCGAGCTCTACTTCGCCCAGCACCGAGCGCAGCGTGGTCTGCGCGAACTGCGAGGTCTGGTAGATATAGTTCGACACCTTGATCGCTGCGGCATTAGGGTCAATGACGTAAAGCGTGACGACGGCGTTCACCTTCAACGTCACATTGTCGCGCGTGATCACGTCCTGCGCGGGAACCTCGAGCACTTCCTGCCGCAGCGAGATGCGAATCATCTGGTCGATGGGCCGGAAGACGAGAATGATGCCGGGCCCTTTCGGTGTTGACAGCACGCGCCCCAGGCGGAAGATCACCGCGCGCTCGTAGTCACGCAGGATCTTGATTGAATTGGCAAGATACAGCACCACGATACCGACAAGAATTAAAAGCGGAATTGGCAGCTCAGCCATCGCGTTCTCCTCACTCAGCGGGATTGTACTCCCACTGGCTGTCACAGCTGTTTATGCGCTCTGCGCAGGTGTGTGCGGCTCGGCGGGAATCACGTGCAGCAGATTCTGTTCGTGCCCGACAACCTTGACTCGCGCGCCCCTCGCTATGGGCTCGCTGGAAACAGCACGCCATATCTCGCCCTCGACGAGCACGTGACCTTCCGGCGCGAGCGGTTCCATCACTTCAGCGATGCAGTCAACCATGGCGTCCGCACCGAGGCGCACCTTGCGGCGTCGCGCTCGCACGGCAAGGCGGACGAGGAAGACGGTGATGCCGCCGAAGGCCGCACTGACGCCGATGGAAACCCACGGGTTAATACCCAGCTCTGGCACCGGGGCCGCAACGAGCGTGAGCGTACCGAAGAGCAGGCAAGCAACTCCCGCAATGGCCAACGCGCCGTGCCCGCCAAACTTCGCCTCCAGCACCATGAGCACCACGGCCGCGATGAGCAGCAACACCGCCGTGTACCGGATGGGCAGCAGGTTGAGCCCAAAGATCCCGAGCAACACCATGAGCGTACCCAGAGCGCCGGGCACGATGGTTCCCGGCGTGTTGAACTCGAGATAGATGAGCAGCGCGCCGCCAACCAGCAGCAGCAGAGCAATGTTGGGATTGACGAGCCAGCCGA
>DATMUN010000125.1:0-2997 GCA_035563895.1 Occallatibacter sp.
ATATGACGCTGCACGTTTTCGATAACCACGATGGCGTCGTCGACGACGAGGCCGGTAGCCAGCGTGATGCCGAAGAGCGTGAGCGTATTGATGGAGAATCCGAACAGCTTGATAAACGAGAACGTGCCGATGAGCGAGACCGGGATGGTGACCGCCGGAATGATGGTCGCACGCCAGTCAAGCAGGAAGAGGAAGATGACCACGACGACGATGATGATGGCCTCAGTCAGCGTGGTGAGCACTTCCTTGATGGAGTCGCCGACTGCGGTGGTCGAATCAAATGCGACTGCATATTCAAGCCCCGGCGGAAAGCTCTTGGCAAGATCCGCGAGCGCGGCCTTGGCCTTCGCGTCCACGTCGAGCGCATTGGCGTTGGTGAGCTGCTGCACGCCGATGCCCTGTGCGGTGAGGCCGTTGTAGCGGAGCGCAGAGCTGTAGGTTTCAGCGCCGATCTGCGCATGTCCTACGTCGCCAAGCAGAACCAGTCCGGCTGCGCTGTTCTTGACGATGATCTTTTCAAACTCGGCCGGGCTGGACAGACGGCCGATCACGCGAACCGGAATCTGATAGGTCTGCGAATTGTCGGAGGGAGGCTGGCCCAGCTGGCCTGCTGGAATCTCGACGTTCTGCTCGGTAAGGGCGCTCACCACATCCGTTGCCGTGAGCCCTTTGGCGGCAAGCTTGAGAGGATCGAGCCAGACGCGCATGGCATATTTACGCTCGCCGAAGATGTTCACGTCGCCCACGCCGGGCACGCGCTTGATGGCGTCCTTCACGTAGACATCGAGATAGTTGGAGATGAACTCGGGCGAATAGCGGCCATCGCGCGCAAAAAAGCCCGCGCCAAAGACGAAGTTGCTGTTGGCCTTGGTAATGGAGATGCCGGTGGAGTTGACGGCGGAAGGCAGGCGGCCCGTGACCGAAGCAACGCGGTTCTGTACATCGACGGCGGCGATATCGAGGCTGTATCCGGTCTGGAAGGTGACGGTGATGGTGCTTGTGCCGGAGTTGGTGCTGGACGAGCTGATGTAGCGCATGCCCTCGACGCCGTTGATAGCCTCTTCGAGCGGAATGGTGACGGCTTTTTCGACAGTGTCAGCATTGGCGCCAACGTAGTTGCACGAGACGCTCACCTGCGGCGGCGCCAGCGTGGGATACATGGCGATGGGCAGGTTGGGAATACAGATGGCGCCGGCCAGAATGATGAGCAGCGCGCACACCGTGGCGAAGACAGGCCGGTGAATGAAGAAGTCAACAAACACAGTACGCCTACTTTCCTTTCCGCATCACATGGGGGCGGAGCGCGGCAACGGCCGCATGACAAAACATCAGCGGATTCAAGCGCCCAATGGCATGACCGGCATGCCGTTCACCAGGAACTGCGTGCTGGAGACGATCACTTTTTCGCCCGCCTGCAAGCCGGAGGAGATGGAGTAGTTGTTCTCTACCGTATCCCCAAGAACGACCGGGACCTGCGCGGCCATGAAGCCCTGGCCCTGCTGACGGACCACAAAGACGAAGCTCTGCCCGCCCTGGCGCGTCACGGCCAGCACCGGCACAACGGCCATGGGCTTGGTGGTCCACACGACGCGAACCTTCACCATCTGGTCATGGCGCAGCGTCGCAGTGTGCACCGGCGCCTTCACCAGAATTCCCTGCAGCGAGCTGTCGACTTGCGGCGAGATGAAGTCGATTGCAGACTTCTCAATCAGCGTGCCGTCAGTGGCGTAGACCTCGACGACGAGGCCGTTGCGGATATCAGCCGAGCGCTCGGTGGGGATGTAGATGTAAGCCTCGAGGTCCTGGTGCTCATCAACGGTGGTAAGCGCAGTGGTCGTGGAAGCGAAGTCGCCGACGTGAACCGGCACGTCGCCCACAACGCCGGCGAACGGCGCGCGGACAGTGTAGTAGGCCAGCTGTTCCTCGTCTGTCTTGCGCGTGGCCACTGATGCCTCGTAGTCGGCCTTGGTGTTGGCGTAGGTCTGCTGCGCCTGCTCCCACGCATCGCGGCTGATTACGCCTGCGTCGAAGAGCTTGTGCTGGCGCTCTACCTCGGTGACGTTGTAGTCGTAAAGAGCTTTCTTCTGGCGTTCAGTGGCGCGCGCGGACTCAACGGTCGCGATCTGCGGCTGCGCATCGAGGCTCATCAACGCCTGGCCAGCCTTTACGCGGTCGCCTGAGTGAACCAGAATCTGCGTGATGCGCCCGCTCACCTGCGGCTGCATCGAAGCTGAACGCCGCGACATAATCGTTCCCATATACTCGCTGCGTTGGGCAACCGGAGCTAGCGAGACCTCGACGGTCTTCACCAGCATGGCCTGCATTCCGCCTGCCTTCGGAGCTACTGCGGCCTGACGGCAACCGCTCAGCACCACCACGGTAACTACTGCACACATGATTCCTGAGATGCGTTTCAAAACCTGCACTCCTTGCTCGTTCGTCCGCGCAGCGACTACGCGTACAGAAATCCGCTCCGCTCAACGCAGCAATAATCGTACATTGCTATGCCGTTACTGCACAGTGAGGTACAGTCAAAAGTCGACTGCGCCTTGTCAATCGTTTTCGCAAACAGGTCTATCGGACGCAAAAGACGCTGCATTGGTCGCAAAAATACCGAGCTTGACGCGCGAACAAAGGCCTGTTCAATAGCGAAGACGCGCTCGCGTTAACTCTCCCACGCAAATGGGTTAAAGTTTGTGCCGCGATCGAAAGTGTCGATGCCTTCCACGCGCTTGAGCCAGGTCACAACGAGGTATGTGATTGGCGTCGCAATAACCTCGATCACCACCTTAATCACGTACGACGAGAGCACCATGCGCAGGATCATCATTGGCGACTGGCTGCCGGCAAACGCCACCACGACCACCACGGCCGTGTCGACCGCCTGCCCAGTGATGGTGGAGCCGATCGTACGCGTCCAGAGCCAGCGGCCGCTGGTGACGAGCTTGAGCTTGGCGAGCGTGTAGCTGTTGGTGAACTCGCCTGCCCAGTAGGCGA
>DATMUN010000126.1:0-12668 GCA_035563895.1 Occallatibacter sp.
CCGAGATCGCGCAACTCCTTGAGGATGCGGATCAGCCGGTCGGTGTCGCGGGTGTGCAGACCGATTGACGGTTCGTCGAGCACGTACAGGGCGCCAACGAGACGCGAACCCAAAGAGGTCGCAAGCTGAATTCGCTGGGCCTCGCCACCGGAGAGCGTCGACGCCAGACGGTCGAGCGTGAGATAGTCCAGACCCACGGCATCGAGAAAGCCCAGGCGCTGGCGCACCTCTTCGAGGATTGGCCCGGCGATCTCTTCCTGCATTGGCGAGAGCTCGAGCGACGCGAAGAATGCTTTCGCGCGCGCGATGGTGAGTGATGCAGCCTCGCAAATGTTTTTCCCGTTCAGGCGGACGGCACGCGCCTCTGCCCGCAACCGCTGGCCTCGGCAGTCCGGGCACTCCGCATAGCCGCGGTACTTGCTCAGCATCACCCGCACGTGCAATTTGTACTTTTTCTTCTCAAGGTAGGCAAAGAAGCCGTGAACTCCTTCGAAGCTGCCTTTTCCGCGAAGCACAATCTCGCGCGCGGACTCGGGCAGATCGCGCCACGGCACGTCCAGCGGGACGCTCAGGCTGGCCGCCTGCTTACGCAGATCGGTGAACCACGGTCGATACTTCGGCTTCGTCCACGGATCGATGGCGCCGTCAGCCAGGCTGCGATTCTTATCCGGAATTACAAGATTCAGATCGTAGTCGATGGTGTTGCCAAACCCCTGGCAGCGCGGGCAGGCGCCAAAGGGATTGTTGAAGCTGAACAGTCGCGGCTCCGGCTCGCGACCGGGCTTATGGCACTGGGTGCACTCGTACTCGCCGCTGAAGCGATGGCTGCGCCGCGCTGCGTTCTCTTCCCGCGGCACTTCTTCAAAGACAACCTCGCCCGCCTCGCGATAAGCAATCTCAGCCGCGTCGACGATGCGCGAACGGTTCTCTGCATTCACCACGATGCGATCGAGCAGCACGAAGACCGGCGCGTTGAAATCCACGTCCAGAAGCGATTCAGGCGTGGAGAACTCGAAGATCGTTCCGTTCTGATAGAGCCGGTTGAATCCACTTCGCCGCAGTTCGACAAGGCGGTCCTTCATGAGCTCAGTCAACGCCGGGGCCGCGGTTGCGGCTGCTTTTGCGGCTGTCTTCTTTGCTGCCGTCTTCGCGGCTTTCTTCGGTTTCGCTGGCGCCTCTGCCGCTGGCGGCTCGGCATGCTTTACCGGGAAAAGCGCATGGAGACGCGTGCCCTCACCTAAGGCCAGAATGACCTCTGCGACTTCGTCGATTGAGTCGCGCTTGACCAGGCCGTCGCAGTAGATGCAGTGCACCTCGCCGCAACGCGCGTAGAGCAGGCGCATGTAGTCGTAGATTTCCGTCGCGGTGGCCACGGTGGAACGCGGATTGCGCGTGGTGTTCTTCTGCTTGATGGCGATGGCCGGGGCCAGACCTTCGATCTCGTCCACATCCGGCTTGTCGATCCGTTCCAGGAACTGCCGCGCATAGGCCGACAACGACTCGACATAGCGCCTTTGGCCCTCGGCGTAAATGGTGTCGAAGGCGAGCGACGACTTCCCCGAGCCCGAGACCCCGCTGACTACCGTCAGCTTGCCGTTCGGCAGCTCGCAGGAGATGTTCTTCAGGTTGTGGGTCCGCGCACCGCGGATGACGATTGCGTCGTTCGGCTCAGTCAAAGGGAAGACACCGGGAAGCAAAAGAATATGGCAACGTGTCTGCCAGTGCCCCTGCGGGCCCAAGAGCAAAACCTGCCATCTTTGATTATAGATTCCGGCACCCGAGACGCTGGAAGACGACCAAAAGCACGCCCGGCCGTCGAACCTTGTACCCCCATTACACTGGGGAGTGAGGTATTGCGTTTTGCGCACGGTTCGAATTGTGCTTTTGACTATGATCGCCGCCGGCGGCACGGCTTCCCTGCTGGCGGGTCAGGCCTCCCGCCCTGCGGATGTTCCACCGGCTCCAACCGCTTCTGAAGTTGCTCAGGCTGTGACAGAAGCCGAAGCTGCGATTGTGAAGTCCGACTGGAAGACCGCTGAAGCCACGCTCTCTCCATACCTGATCGCCCATCCGGCTGACGGTCGTGCGCTCTTCGACGCCGGGTATGTTGCCGACGCGCAAGATCGTCTCGACGACGCGGCGGGCTTTTACCGTCGTGCTGTTGAGGCGAACACAAAATCGTTCGAAGCTCATCTCTCCCTGGGATTGCTGCTGGCCCGCCAGGGGAAGGCCGCTGAAGCGCGTCCGGAACTGCTCGCGGCTACGACCCTCGATCCGGGTGATCCCGGTCCGGCGCTGAAGGCCCGTGCATGGCGCGCGCTTGCGCAGATTGACGCGGCCACGGATGCGGCTCAGGCCTCTGCCGAGTTGCTTGACGCACTCAAGCTCACGCCGGAGACACCTGCGGATACGCTTCTGGCTGCACAATTGGCTGAGGCTGCCGGACAACCCGACAAGGCCGAAGCGGCGTTTCGCCGCCTGCTTGCCCAGGACCCTAAATCTGCGCCAGCTCAGGCTGGTCTGGCTCACCTTCTTATTGCGCAAAAGAAATATCCAGAGGCCGAGACGATGCTGCGCACCGCCCTTGCGCAGGCTCCGGATGACCCAGCTCTCACTGCGAAGTTAGCCAGCGTGCTGGCGGCGCAGGATAACGCGGAAGCTGTTCCGCTGCTGGAAAAGCTGCATACCCAGCACCCAAAGGACGCCTCTGTGACGCGTATGCTCGCAGACCTGCGAGCGCAGGCTGGAGACTACGCCAGCTCAGACAAGCTCTATCTGGAGCTGCTTTCAGCCGACCCGGAAAACGCCGACCTGCTGGTCGCTCATGGTCAGAATCTGACCCATCAGCTGAAGTACGCGGAGGCAGTCGCCGCATTCAGCAAAGCGGGCCAGTTGGTTCCAGGCGATGGCGATGCGTGGAGCGGACTGGCATTTGCCGCGTTCAAGACGAACCAGCCGACATTGACGATTCACGCGTTGACCATGCGCTCCAAGGTGCTCCCCGAGGTGCCATCAACATACTTTCTGTGGGCTACGGCCTACGACACCCTGCACGACAAAGAGAGCTCCATCGCCTACTACCACCACTTTCTCGATGCTGCGAATGGCAAGTTTCCCGATCAGGAATGGCAAGCCAGGCAGCGGTTGCTGCTGCTTGAGAAAAAGCCTGCCCGCTGACTGAGAGAGCACACCTCATTTCACATCCCACTTCTGTTTCACACACGGACTCGTAGTTTCATTTTGATTGTGTTGAAATGAGGTACCTAAAGGCCAAACCTTTTCGCTTGCATCCCAACTCTACCCAGCCTATTGTGGGCTCGTGGGGTGCATTGGGTTGCGCCCCGAGACGTTGTTGTACGTGTATCCGGCATCGTGGAGGTTCCCCATGCGTGGTCACGTCGCTCTCGTCGTCCCCATCCTGCTGACCCTGTCAGTGTGTTCAGCACGCGCCTACTCCCCTGACGAGAAACCCGCTGATCAACAGTCGATTGCCGCACTACAAGCGCGCATCAGTCAGGCCCAACCCCGTGAACAGTGCTACCTCTATGCCGAGTTGCTCCACCAGATGACAGAGTTCACTGCCCGCCAGTATGCACAAGGAAACACAGATAAGGCCAACGACCTGCTCAAGCAGATCCAGGAGATCGCCCACAAGGTTCATCTCTCAGTGGCCGACAATGACAAGCGCTTGAAGAACGCCGAGATTCTGCTGCGGCACACCGCATTCCGGCTCAACGAGATGCTGCACGCCAGCGCGTTTGAAGATCGCCCTGTTGTGCAGGAAACCCTGGCGCAGGTTAACAAGGCTGACGCAGAAGCCATGCTGCAGGTATTCAAGAAATAATCCGGTGAACGCTCGCACAATCATCCTCCTCTGCTTCGCACTTCTGTGCGTGCCGAGCTTGTGTGCTCAGAAGCGGCATCGCCAGCCCTTGAATGAACGCCAAATTGAGCAGATACGCGAGGCTGGAGTCTATCCAAATGAGCGCATCAAGCTCTATGCGCAGTTTGTTGGCGAGCAAGTGGACGCCATCGAAGCTCTCGGCAAGCGTGGCCGATCGAGCGCACGCACACAGCGTCTGGACGATGCTCTGCTGGACCTGGCAGCCCTGGTAGACGAGTTGAGCTCGAACCTGGATCAGTACGGCGATCGCAAAGCCGACCTGCGTAAGTCGCTTAAAGGGATCAACGAATCTGCGCCAAGATGGCGCGAGACTTTGGGCGCGCTACCAACCGAACCGGGCATCGACCTCTCCCGTAAGGAGGCGCTCGAAAGCTTGCAGGATCTGTCGGAAGAGACCACCCAGCTTGAGAAGGAACAAGCCGTCTATTTCGAGACGCATAAGGACGAAAAAGGGCAGGATCGGGCTGAGCCGAAGTGATCGATAGCTTCCCTCGCGCGTGAACTGCTGCCTCTTTTGGCGGGCCCAGCCATGCCGGGTCAACGTGCTACGCTCCTCTTTGGTGACGCCTGATCTGATCCCCGTTTTTCAGGAAGAGTATCGTGCACTGCGGCCGCGGGCCCCGATGCCGCCTTTTGTGGTGCGCTTCCGCCGGTTCACCTCACTGAATACAACCATCCGGCTGCGCGAAGGGCGGATTCTGGTCAGCCTCTCGGACCTGCTGGAAGGTGCTCCGGAGACGGTCTTGCGAGCCATCGCGCACATCCTGCTGGCCAAGCTGTATCGCAAGGATATCGACCCCTCGCACAACACCCGGTTCAAGCGATTCGCTTCTAGCGCCGCAGTCACAAGGCAGACCGAACTCATCCGCCACGCCCGTGGCTCCAAACGTTACATCGGCCCCGAGGGGCGTTACTACCACCTGGAAGAGGTCTTCGACTCGCTCAACGAACGCTTCTTCGGGAGTCTGCTTGGGCGCCCTGAACTGACCTGGAGCGAGATGGCCGCCAAGCGCTCGCTGGGACACTACGACGCCGCCCATAACACCATCGTGGTCAGCCGGGTCTTCGACCGGCCCTCCAGTCCACGCTATGCAATCGAGTATCTGCTCTATCACGAGATGCTGCACTTGAAGTATCCCGTTCGCATGAAAGGGCTTCGCCGCTGCGTACACCCGCCCGAGTTCAAGGCTGAAGAGCGCATGTTCCCCCAGCTCAAAGAAGCTCTCGCATTCATCAAGCGTCTATAGCACGAAACATATAACTAACTTTCGGAATATGCCGAAATACTTCCTGTAATGCCTGCCGAGCGGGCATCTAACATCTGCGTTGAGGAGGCATCGACTTGTTCTCGTTTGCCTGGTTCACTCCAATCTTCTGGGGAATGGGTGTCGGGATTCTGGCGATGGTGCTCCATGAGTTCGGGCACATCCTGGCGGCTCTGGCCGTTGGTGTACGCGTGAAAGCGTTGCGTGCGCGCTGGAAGGGACTGTACATCGTGCGTGAAGCAGGAACGCCGCGTCAGAACCTGATTATTGCCCTGGCCGGACCGGTAACCAATATCGTTCTGCTCCTGGCCAAGCCGCTCTCCAAACAGATGTTCCTGGCAAACCTTTGCTGTGGTCTCGTAAACCTGCTGCCGATCCGCGGAGCGGATGGAGAACGCGCCCTGGTTTATTGGAGCGAGATGAAGGATAAGTCCGACTAGGGCTTCCGTAGAGCCGTTCACATCGATCAGGCGGTTTGTGCCGGCTCCGAGACGTGTGCGGAATGCCGTGCGCCCCATACCACGAGCACAATCCCTGCCACCACGCTGCCGAGACTTGCGAGCTGTGCGTTCGACAGGCCCCAGAGAACCTTCGGGTTGCGGCGAATAAACTCCACCAGGAACCGCGCAAATCCGGAGAGTATCAGGTACTCGCCAAGCATCCAGCCGGTAGGCCGAGGGCGATTTCCGCGCACCCAGAGCCACCAGCCGATCAACAAGCCGGCACCACATTCATAGAGCGGTGTGGGATGAACGCGTTCCAGAGTGGGTTCCAGTCCGTTGGGGAAGCTCATTCCCCAGGGCAACTTAGTGGGCAGGCCATAGCACCCATCGCCCGATAGAAAGCAGCCGATGCGCCCGATCGCATATCCTACTGCCCCCGCCGGCGCGCACAGGTCCAGCATGCGCAGGCCGCCGATCTTAGCACGCCAGCCCTGGATCACCAGAGCTCCGAGACCGAAGACGAGGCCGCCGAACCAGGCGAAGCCAGCTGTATCCCAAAGAACCTGCCAACCCAACTCGTGAAATTCAGAGGGCGTGTCCAGCACGTGCCATACCTTGGCGCCCACGATGCCAGCCACCACGGCCACGGCGACCATTCCCACGGCATCGGCGTTTATGCCTGCGCGGCGGAACGCACGATCGGCAATGAGGGCCGCAACTACCGCTGCCAACCAGAGCATCAAGCCAAAGGTTGGAATACTGAAGTGCCAGAAATGCAGGTTGACGTGGAGATAAGGAAGCATGCGTCTTAAGTATAGAGGAGCAGCTTTGCCTGCGCTCTGCGCGCGTCTCCGTAACTATTTTGCACAGGAAGCCTTGCACTGAGCCGGGTTCGACGGGGCATACTTGTATCATGGCGTCCATCACCTATGAAGGCCTTGAGGTTCTCTACACGCGCGAACAGATCGCCGAGCGCGTGGTGGAGATTGGTGCGCAGATCACGCGCGATCTGAACGGCGAAAAGCTGGTGATGGTTGGCGTTCTTAAGGGCGCGGCGCTTTTTCTGTCGGATCTGGCGCGCGCCGTGCATATGGATACGACCTTCGACTTCGTAGCCGTATCAAGTTATGGCAAAGGGCAGCGCTCCAGCGGCGCAGTGAAGCTCATAAAAGATCTGGACGAACCAATCGAGGGGAAGAATGTGCTGGTGGTCGAAGATATACTCGACACCGGCCTCACGCTCTCCTACCTGCGCAAGATCTTGCTGCAGCAGCGTCCCAAGTCCTTACGGATTGCCACTTTACTCGACAAACCCTCGCGCAGAATCGAGAAGATCGAAGCGGATTATGTGGGCTTCTCAATCCCGAATCTCTTTGTCATCGGCTATGGAATGGACTACGCGGAGCGCTACCGCAATCTGCCGGACATCTGCCTGATGTCACCCGATCACCCGGAATAGCATCTAACTTGGTAGACGTTTCAAAACAGGCACGAATCCCTCATGATTCGTGGTGGTTATCTACGCGCTCGTAACGCGACGCTAGTCACTTGGCCTGCAGACAGGTTCGAACTATACTCAACACCCGGAGACTCCTCGCGACATGCGTGCCAAGAGCCGGAAAGCCGCTGAGGATGAGAGCAGAATGACAACAATTGCCCCGATTAATCCCACTGAGCTCGAATTCGATAATGGGACCTTTGATGCGGTACAGTTTGCCGCCGAAACACTGCAGAACTGGCAATCCCTCGCCGCTGTCATCGACCACACCCTGCTGAAACCGGATGCGACTCGTGCACAGGTTGAGAACCTGTGCGACGAGACCGTGCGCTACCGCTTCGCCTGCGCAATGGTCAACCCGAGCTGGGCTTCGACCGCAGTCAGCCTGCTTGCAGGAACCGGTATCCCTGTCGGGGTCGTCATTGGCTTCCCGTTGGGGGCTTCCCTGGTCTCCACACTGCGCCAGGAAGCTTCCGCCCTGGTAAAACTTGGTGCGAAAGAGCTGGACATGGTGATTCCAATCGGCCAGCTCAAGAGCGGAAACCACCATGCCGTGGAGCACGCCGTGCGCGCCGCAGCTAATGTGGCGCATCACAACGGCGCACTGCTGAAGGTCATCCTGGAAACGGCTCTGCTCAGCGTTGAAGAGAAACTTCGCGCGTCTGAGCTTGCAATCCAGGGAGGCGCGGACTTCCTGAAGACCTCTACGGGATTCGCCTCGGGCGGGGCGACTGCGGCCGACGTGGCACTTCTGCGCGGCGTTGCCGGCGCACGCTGCGGAGTTAAGGCTTCGGGTGGCATTCGCACCCTTGCCGACACAAGGACGATGCTTGAAGCGGGCGCCACACGCATTGGAGCTTCGGCTTCAGTCGCGATTGTGCGCGAACTCGGCGCAGACTAAATCCCCCCTCTTCGCCCGTTATAAACAGCGTGGCCACGGCATCTCGACGTGGCTGCGCTGTTTCTCTGCGCACCCGCTCTCCCATCGGCTATCATCCCATCATCCCTATGGCTTCCAACCGTCAGAATCCCCCCGTACCGCATGAGTTCGAGGGCGACTACAGGCCCGCGTCG
Organism: Occallatibacter sp.; assembly: GCA_035563895.1. Lineage (GTDB taxonomy): Bacteria > Acidobacteriota > Terriglobia > Terriglobales > Acidobacteriaceae > Telmatobacter. The sequence continues at coordinate 8,185 of DATMUN010000126.1, forward strand.
CAGGAGCATCCGTATGCGCATCTGGACCCGGCAAACGTACGCGTTGAACCGGCCGATCTCAGCTATCTGGTACAGCTGGCCGATGCCCTGAACACTACACTGGATCTCGAGACGCTGCTCAGCCGCACATCCGAACTGGTGCGAGCCATCATTCCCTACCGCATCTTTGCCATCCTTCTGCTGAATGACCGGACGCAGGAACTGCGCATGCGCTTCCAAATTGGCCACACGCCGGAAGTGCAGCGGATGCGCTTTCCTATGGGCAAAGGAGTGGTGGGTGAGGTGGCGCAGGCGCGCCGGGCGATTCTTTTGAACGACGTCTCGCAGGACCCAAACTACTATGCAGCGAACCCCGATGTCCGTTCGGAACTCGCCATTCCGCTGATCGCGAAAAATCGACTGATTGGCGTGCTCGATATCGAGAGCGAAGAAAAGAACTACTTCAAGCCGGAACATCTGCACCTGCTCACGCTCACAGCCTCACGGATTGCTCAGGCAATCGAAAATGCCCGCCTGTACTCGCGCGTTTCGCGGCAGACGCAGACGCTGACGGTACTGAATGAGATCTCGGCAGAGCTGACATCGATTCTCGAATTGGACCCACTGCTGGCGCGCATTGGCCAGCTGTTGCGCCGCCTGATCGACTACCAGATGTTTTCGATCATGCTGCTCGACCACAAGGGCGAAACGCTCGTGACGCGCTATGCGTGGAGATTTGGAGCGGCCCATGCCCCCTTGCGCCGTATTCCGATCACGGCTGGGCTGGTGGGCGCGGCGGTGCGCGAGTGGCGCCCGATCAGTGTGCCGGACGTTCGCAAGGATTCACGGTATCTCGAGATGAACCCGGAGACCCGTTCCGAGCTGATTGTGCCGTTGTTTTACAAGGGTCGAGTCATTGGCGTGCTCGATCTTGAGCACACGCGCACAGGCTTCTTTAACGAGGAGCACCAGAAGACGCTCACCACCATGGCGGCACAGGTGGCAATCGCAATCGAAAATGCACGGCTCTACCAAGCGATCAGCCGGCAGGAAAAGCAGCTTGAGCGCGATATCTCCATGGCCCGCGAAGTGCAGCTTCGCCTGTTGCCCACCGACCCGCCGATTCATGTACACGCTGAAATGGCTGTGCGTTTTCTTCCGGCCCGAACCATCGGCGGCGATCTCTACGACTTCCTCGACTACTCTGAGACGCAGACTGCTGTCGTTCTTGGCGACGTGAGCGGCAAAGCTGCGCCCGCGGCTCTCTTCGCTGCACTGGTCAGCGGCATTATGCGCTCAGCCGCGATTCACAGGCCTGACCCGGCGGCTATGCTTTCGCTCCTCAACGAATCGCTCCAGGAACGCAAGCTCGAGTCGCAGTACGTCACAATGCTCTTTGCGCTCTGGGACGACACCACGCGCACGCTGCATGTGGCAAACTCGGGCGCGGTTCAGCCCGTACTTTGTCGCGGCGGTCAGTCGATGACCATTCAGGCTGAGGGCTTCCCGCTCGGCTTGTTCCCTGGCGCAGACTACGAGGCGCTCGCGGTGGTCACGCAGCCCGGAGACGCCATCGTCTTCGTGTCTGACGGCATTCTCGATGCCGAGAACCACGCTGGCGAGATGTATGGCAGCGATCGGCTCGCTGGAGTGCTATGCGGCCATCGCGATCAGTCTCCCAGCCACATTGCAGACGCCATTCTTGCCGATGTGACCCGCTTCCAGGACGGCAAAGACCGCTTCGACGATGAGACCATCATCGTCCTGCGTGTGCGCTGATCGGCTTCCTGCCTCAGTGCTCCAGAGACGCGCAGTTCGATACACTGGTAGAGATCCTCTCCTATGGAGTTGCTTTGTCGACCGCTACGCAAGAAAGCCTTGTCCGTCCTGCCCGGAATGTTCTGGGCAGCCTGCGCCTGCCCGGCGATAAGTCCATCAGCCATCGTTACGGAATGCTCGCCGCCTTTGCGGAAGGCACTTCGCGATTTACCAACTTCTCCACCGGCGCGGACTGCGCCTCGACCCTCGCCTGCATGCAGGCTCTGGGAGCGAAGGTCGACCGGCTCGAAGACGGCACCGTCGAGGTGACCGGTGTGGGTGGTCGCGTGACGCCGAGCGCGAAGCCGCTCGACTGCGGCAACTCCGGCTCCACGATGCGCATGATCTCTGGACTGCTCGCACCACAGGAAGGCACGTTCACACTGATCGGCGATGAGTCGCTGTCACGCCGCCCGATGGAGCGCATTCGGAAGCCTCTGGAGGCGATGGGCGCACGCATCTCGCTTACGGAAGGCCACGCGCCGGTAACGATCGAAGGCGCTAAGCTGAATGCCCTCGACTACACCACGCCCGTGCCCAGCGCCCAGGTCAAGACCTGCGTTCTGCTCGCCGGTCTGCAGACTGAGGGCACAACCACCGTGCGCGAAGCGATCCGCACGCGCGATCACTCCGAGCTCGCGCTTCGGGCTTTTGGCGCTGAACTTACGCGCACGATCGACTCCATCTCTATCGCCGGACCGCAAAAGCTGCACGCGATTGAAGCTACTGTCCCCGGCGACATCTCCTCGGCGGCGTTCTTCCTTTGTGCGGCGTCCATCTTTCCCGGTTCCTCGCTCGTGCTCGACGGCCTCGGCATGAACCCGACGCGCGCTGCTCTGCTTGACGTACTCACCACGCTCGGAGCGCAGATTGCAGTGCTCGATCTGCAGGAGAAGAACGCCGAACTCGTGGGTACGGTACAGATCACCGCTCTGCCGGAGGGCCTGCGCAGCGCGGCCATCACCGGTGGCCTTGCGGCTCAACTCATTGACGAGTTGCCCGTGCTTGCGGCGATCGCCCCCTACACCTCTGGCGGTATCCGCATTCGCGATGCAAAGGAACTGCGCGTCAAGGAATCGGATCGTATCGCTCTGGTGGTTAAGAACCTGCGCGCGATGGGTGCGGAAGTGGAGGAGTTCGAAGACGGGCTGGATGTTCCGGGTGGGCAGACGCTCCACGGTTCCACCATCGACTCAGGCGGAGATCATCGAATCGCTATGGCCTTTGCTGTGGCAGGGCTGCGCGCTGAGGGCGACACGTTGATTCAAGGGGCAGAGTCGGCCGGAATCAGCTTCCCTGAGTTCTTCGACCTGCTCGATCTGGTGGCAGACCGCTAGAGTCACGTCTTTTCCAAATAAAGAGGCCGCCCAAGGGCGGCCTCTTTTTTGCTGATCGATAACTGGAAGCGAGTCTTACCGATTCTCCGCTGTGGCAGCTCGGGAACCAGCATTGAACCCTGCGACCAGCGGTGACGGAATCGAGCTGTCCGGCGGAGGCGGCGCAAAGTTCCCCGTCTTCGCATTGATCGCGCCAGAGTAGTCCGGCCCGAGCCCTAGCTTCATCAAAGCGCGTGAATCAGGCAGGAGCTTAGTCTGCCAGCCCTGATCGGACTGGTACTTCTGCATGGCAGCCTGGGTGGCGGAATCCCACGAACCAGTCGGCTCACCGGTCATGTAGTGCTCACGAATCAGAGCCTGCTGGATCTCGGTCACGCGATTCGAGTCGATTCCCTGCTGACCGTGGATTACGTGTGAGCGACGCCCTTTCCTGCCTTTGGTGGAAGAAGCAGACGTGCTCTTTGCGGAAGCGTGTCCGCTCTTCGCAGAGCTGGAAGTAGCCGCAGACTTATGACTCGACCCGCTGCGATGGCGGTGCGCAGCCATTGCCGGTGATGAACAAAGCGCCGAACTCAATACGAATACCAAGCTTGCCCGAAGAATAAGCACGCCGGAATACCTCAATCCAAAATGTCCCGGGGAATTTACCCGGAATTCTATCGGATGCCTGGTTGAACTGCCATAAAAACCGCAAGATCAGGGCGGGTAAATCGAATCAGCAGTAACTTGGTCGCACCCACGGTTGAACATTCTGGCTGTTCCGAAAGGGATTAACGCCTTCCGGAACAGCCACTTACGCTTACTGCAGCGGTCCGCCGAGATAGTTGATGCCATCTCCCGGACGCCGCGGATCCATGACCTCGAAGACGACATCGTCGCCATTCTTGATCTTGTTCACCACCGCCAGGTACTCGTCGCGCGTGCCGGTGGGCTGCTTGTTGATCCGGATAATGACCAGTCCCGGCTCCAAGCCCTGAAGGTCAGCGAACGATCCGGTCCTAACCGATTGGATGACTACACCCTTGTTGTGGACGCGCTCCGTGATCTGCGGCGATGCCTCGCGAACCACGATGCCAAGCTTGGTGTCACCTGCGTCAGCATCTTCCTGCGGCGCTGAGGACACCTGCGGGTTGTTCAGCTCGGCAAATACCTTGTCGCGATCGCCGATTGAGACCGTCGCGTCCAGTTGCTTGCCTTCGCGCAGGAAGCCTAGCCGCGCAGTGGAACCTGGGCGCCGAGAAGCGATCTCGTTCACAAGGTCATCGCCGTCCTTGATGGCGCGGCCATCGATGGTGGTGATGATGTCACCGGGCTTGAGGCCGCCTTTTTCGGCAGGTCCGCCGGGCTGCA
>DATMUN010000127.1:0-8579 GCA_035563895.1 Occallatibacter sp.
TTGAGGGTCATGCTGTCCGCGGCATCCGCCTCGCCGATCAGGGCGTCGACAAACACGGCACGCCGTCTGACGGCTTCATGCCCGGCATGGATGTCCGCGCTCAGCTCACCGTCGTCGCTGACGGCCCCGTCGGCGCCATCGGCCAAGCCCTTGATGAACACATCGGTATGCCCTCCGGCCACGCCCGCCGCGAGTGGGCCCTCGGCATGAAGTTCGTCCTCGAGCTGCCCGACACCCAGACCGCCGACTCGCCCCTCCAGCCCGGCACCGTATGGCACACCTTCGGTTTCCCTGAGCCCGAGATCTTCGGTTTCCTCTACGTTCATCCCGACAGCCTCGTCTCTGTCGGCATCTTTGTCCCATCATGGATGGGCGACCCAGCCCGCACGTCGTACCGCTACCTCCAGCACTTCATTCAGCACCCGCTGCTCTGGCAGCACCTCAAAGACGCAACCCTCCGTTCCTGGGGAGCCAAATCCCTCGAAGAGTCCGGCCAGCACGGCGAGCCCTTCCTCTCCGGAGATGGTTTCGCCCGCATCGGTGAGGGCTCCGGCTCCACCAACATGCTCACCGGCTCCGGCGTCGACGAGGCCTGGACAACCGGCGTACAGCTCGCCCAGTCCGTCGTCGAATTGCTCCGCGCAGGCAAGCCTTTCACTCGCGAAAACCTCGCCTCCACCTACGAAGCCCGCCGCCGCGCAAGCGAAGTAGAGCGCGGTGCACACAAGGCATGCAACGCACGCAACGGTTTCCACTCCGGCTTCATCCGTGGCTTAGTCGGCATGGCCCTCGCCGGACTCACCGGAGGCAAACTCTCGCTCGGCGCGCACATCCCGCCGCCCGCCAGCCAGCTTCGTCACTCCGCCGCTGGGCTCCCACGCGAGAAAGCCGCGGAGTTGGCCATCGAAGACGGTCGCCCACTCCACGACGCACTCATGTCCGCTCGCGGCTGGCCTGAAATCCCATACGACGGCCGCCTCCTCATCACCCATCAGGACGCTCTCCTGCTCGGCGGCAAGGTCCAGGCCATGCCTGGCTTCGCTGACCACGTCGTCTTCCGCGATCTCGGCCTCTGCGTCGGCTGCGAAGACCACGCCTGTGTCGCCATGTGCTCCGGTCAGGCCATTACCCTCGGCCCAGACGGGGTGCCAAGCTTCGAGCGCGAGAAGTGCGTCCACTGCGGTGCCTGCCTCTGGAACTGTGCGCATCCACCCGCTGGCTACGACAGCAACCTCAAGTTCCTCGCCGGCTCCGGCGGGCTACATTCCGCGGAGAACTGATCCGGCCTCAACCCAACACAAGGAAGCCTCATGCCCACTGCGTTTCACATCGTCGTCTGCGCCGGCATTGTGCCTGATCCGCTCCAGTCTCTCGAGCCGGTCATGGGCCCCGCCGGTCCCGCACTTAAAAACGAAATGCTCCTCCCCGCCGTGCTCGATCCCTGGGCCGCCAGCGCGCTCTATGAGGCCGCCCACCTCGCCGCCGCCCACCCCGGCTCCAAGGTCTGGCTCGTCTCTATGGCCCCCAAAGCCAAGCTCCAGCAGGTTATGATGACCGTTGCGCAGAAGGCCACCTTCGAGCTGGTCGCTGTCGATGGCCCCCTCGGCGGCTTCGTCGACGCGCACGCGACCGCCGCTGCCCTAGCCGACGCCATTGCCGCCATCCCCGCCCTCGACCGCACGAAACTCCTTCTCTTCGGCGGCTGGGAGTCCGCTTCGCGCGGCGCAGGCGTCACCCTCCAGCTCATCGGCGAGCGCCTTGGCCTCCTCGACCAGTTCCAGGGCGTTGACCAGATCACCGTCCGCGACGACGGCTCGTTTGAAGTTCTCGAGCGCGTCGAAGGCGGCCAGCATCAGGTCTCCGTCTGCTCCGGCGCGCCCGCCCTGCTCGGCTGGGCCACCGGCAACCTACCCGAGCCGCGCAGCAATCCCCAGGTCGGCATGGCCAACATGCGCACCGTCATGCCCGCGCTCCAGAAAGCCAAGCTTGCGGCCATCGCCGCCCCCAGTCTGCACTACGACGCCGCTCAACTCCCAGCCCAACAGCGCCAGACCCGCGTCGAAAAAGACATGACATCTGAAGACATCGCACGCGAGCTCGTTGCGTGGATTGGAGCCGAGTAATGGAGCCGATTCTCGTTCTCACCCACGCCGACGAAACTGGCGCCGCTCTCACCCGCGCTTCTCTTGAAGCCGTCACAGCTGGCCAGGCTCTCGCCCAGCGCCTCAACAGACCGCTCATCCTCGGCGTCGTTACCGCAGACCCGATCGCCGCCAACGCCCTCGCCTCCACAGGTGCGCGCATCTTCGCCGTCACTGGCCCCGACTTCTCCCAACCACGCTACGCCTCTGACGCTGCCGCCCTTGAAGCCATCTGCCGCGCCGCCGCGCCCTCCATCGTGCTCGCCCCCGACAGCTCTCGCTTCGTCCGCGTCGCCGCTGGTGTCGCCCATCGACTCGGTGGCCAAATCGACACCCACATCACCGCCCTCAGCGGCGACGCCACGCTTGAAGTTACCCGCTGGTTCTACCGCCAGCGCGTCGAAGCCCGCCTCCACCGCGACGGCTCTCCGTGGTTCCTCCTCCTCGAGCCCGGCACCAACGCACCGTTTGCTTCCACAGCAGCCGCGGCCACCATCGAACCCGTCACCGTCACGCTCCCCGCACTCCGCACCACCTGCAGCGGCCTACGCGCCGCCTCCGTGGGCGAGCAAACCATCCGCCCCGACGCGAAGCTCCTTTTCGTCGCCGGAGCTGGCTGGACCAAGAAGCAGCCCGACGGCCAGGTCCACGCCGCCGAAGCAGGTCAGCTCATCCTCGGCTTTCTCTCGGAGACGCACGCCTCGCTTGGCAGTTCCAAATCGCTCGTCGATCAGGGCAGCGACGGCCAGCCCGTCCTTCCCTTCCTAACCCACATGAACCAGATCGGCCAGACCGGATCCACGCCGCGCCACCCCAAGGGCCTTTCCACCTGCTGCCACGGTGAAGAGCCCCACGTCGTCGGCTGGCGCTTCGTTAATGACCGCCGCGCCATCTCCCTCGACCCCAGCTGCGGTTGGACCCGCGGCAAAGCCGACGTCGTCTACATCGCCGACGCATTCAAAGTAATGTCGAAAGTGAACGAACTGTTGGGCTCCGATTAGCTTCGCGAGCGATTGCGGCTCATTCAAATAGCCCCGGCAGCACAAACTCAAACCCAGTGCCTTCCGCGCTCACATTCACGACCCGGCAACTCACCGTAACTGAGATGTCCGGGTCGTCGCCGTTTTCGTTCGGCCTCTGGAGCGTCACCCGGACGATCGTTCCTGGGAGCCACTTCTCCTGCGTCTTCATAAAAAATCCAGACAGGCTCAGGCTGCGAATCTCATGCGCTCTCGGTGCGCCGCCGTTGTAGTAGTGCCCCACCAGCCCCGGATTCACAATCCGCGGTGCGCGTCGCTTTTCCCGTTGCTCACGCACCACCGTTTCCAACTTCAGCTCCGGATAGAGCAGACTCAGTGCGCGCACATACGCTGCCGGCTCATAGCTCGCCTTGTCCTTTTCCTTCCAATAATCGGCCCGCGGCGCCACAAAGTCCGGTCTGTACGACGGGTGCAGTTCAGGAAACAGCCCATACAGCAGCCGCACACTCCAGGGATGATCCTCAGCATCCGGGTCGCGTCGTTGCAGCGCTCGCGCCACCGCATCCGGCGTGCTCTCTGGTTGAGCCTCCACGCGCAACATCAGGTCCGCCTTCGGCGCGGCCTCATCAGCCGCTGTCGTGCCGCCCTCGGAGCTCTCGTCCACAGCAGCCGGAATCTCCTCCGAATCGCGCTCCTCTCTCTCTTGCGGTAGTGACAGCTCGCCTGTCACCGCTGCCTCTTGCGTCCGTTGAACGTCGTCCACCGGCAGCACCTTCGCCGCACGCTCCTGTGTAGCTGATTCCAACTCATCCGTGCTCGCCATTACAGGAGGAACCATCGACGACGTCGGCCCCAGCATTGGCCCCGAATGAATCCCGTGTGCCCGGTTCCCAGGTGGAAGCACCGTCCTCTCACTCCCGACTGAAAACACCCGCGGACGCAGCTGGCCCGGTAGCGGTGCCATCGGTTCGGCCACAATCTCAGGCTGTCCAGTGGTCCGCTTCACCAGGCTCAACAGCAGCTGATCACCCGCCTTGGTACGCGACGCCACCAGTGCCGTCGCCGACACCACCAGCGCGCTCATCGGCACCCCGCGAATCGGCTCAAACCCACTGTGCGGCGATACCGCTAAAGCCTGGATGACGCGGTGTCCCTCGTCCAGATACAGAAGCCCGTACGGCTGGTGTGCCTTCGCCACCGGCAGCCCGTGGAAGTCTACAAACCAGTACCCGCCGTTTGCATCCGTCTCGAGTCCTTCCATTAGGATCTTGATCACGCGAAGAGGCTCGTTCACCGCGTCCACGGCCAGGAACTCTGCACCGAGAAGCCTTTCACTATCTACGTTGTATGCGCCAATAATCGCTGTATTCACAGTATCTGGGGAGCTCCGTTGCACTGGGCCGCGCTTGATTGGGTTCACCACTCCCGGCGATCCTAATCCACGCGGGCCGCCTGCGCGAAGTCTTGCATTGCCTCCCCTCCCGGTCAAGCACGAACTGGGTGGCATGTCCCTCAGAAGTGACGTGGCCTATTGAAAAATCAACAGCTTAGCGCAGCCGCCTTCCTGCCCACACGCAATCACATTCATCGCAAGGCCCTTCGGCCAATACCCATCAGTAATAACCCATAATTTCGCGGCAACTTCACATATACAGCACATTATGCGTAAGCACTACTTCCTGCCTGAAGTTTGGCACTCAACGCATCGCTTGATTGTCAGCTTGACTATTCCTGGCTTTGGTCCAGATGTTTGGTACCCACGATCGCGACATGAAGCCCGTAGCTAACCTCTTCACCTCTAACGTTCCTATACTTTGTGATAGTCCCTCGAGTAACTTTGAGTTCCAAACGAGTGTTACACCCAACATAACTAGGAAGCTTCCCATAACACAAAGGCGTCATACGGCTCCACAGCACTCCTTGCTACACTGCGCCATATCGGGCTGTTCCAAACTGTTGTAATCGGGTCGCGCAATCAGGCAATCGCTAGAAATGCCGATTCGCGTGCAGGTATTATCCCCCAACCCTCGCGACTGGAACTGTATTGATGATTGCCGCGCCTCTCGAACGCTCGCTGCCGCAAACCGCTGCTCAGGTCAGTCAGTTCAAAGTTGTTGACTCCGGCTGCTTGCCGCAGGCATGGGCAGCTTATGGCCGCTTCATCTTCTTCTCCGTCTCCATGCGACGCTCCCACTGCATTCAGACCGTCGGGCGAGGCCTCCACTACTTCCGGCGGGAATTCCTGAAACAAGACGCATCCATTTGCATGGCATTTCAGGATCGCGATCCTCTCGACGCAACACCATGGGACGCAGCCGAACGTGCGCTCCGCAGCATCTCTGCCCAGGGATCTCTCGACCATCTCAGCGTCTTCGTTGAAGGCTCCTCTAGCTCGGAGCTCCCAACTCATTCTGCCTTGCATTCCGTCTTCGATGGCGCATACATCGCCCAGTCAGCCTCGTGTGAGGCACACGATGTCCTTGAGCTTGCCCCTACCTACGAAGAGTTCCTCACGCGCCTCGGCCGGCATCTCCGCCGCGATCTGCGCCGCCGCCGCACTAATGCGCTGAAGGCTGGGCTCACCTTTGAGATCTCGCGCCATCCCCACTCGATCACGCGCCACGAGTGCTACAAACTCGGCAAGCTCTCCCGTCCCTGCGCCTTCTCACGCGACACCATCGACGCATGGGACTCCTACGCCCAGTCTCAGCCTGGATTCTTCCACTGCGCGCTTCGCGACTCCTCAGGAAAGCTGCTCAGCTACTGCACTGCCTTCGCCGAGGGCGACAGCGTCGTCATGGTCTATCAACTCAACGACAAGAACTATCCCGATCTCGCGCTCACCATGTCCCTGCGAGGATTCCTGATCGAGCACTGCATCGAGTCTGGTGTGCAGCGCCTTGTCCTTCCCATGGGCATCTCCGGCCATCTTCGCCACGCCGCGGCCGCTCAGCAAGTCACCCAGGTTCTCTTCGTACGACGCTCCCCAACCTCCATCGCTAAGGCATTTCTCATTGCCCTCTTCCGGCCATTCTCTCCTCAGGCCCACCTGCTCAAGACGCGCGGCTTTCTTGCGTGGGCACTTACCGGACGGGAGCCCCTCCGCGCTCGGTAGCCTGCTCATTCGCAACTGCGCAACCATTCATATTTCGCTGATTTTCGTGTGTTAGCGTAATGAACGGGAGTATTGAAAAGCGCAATGTCTGCCATCACTTCGTTCATCAAGCACAACTACCGTCATTTCAACGCAGCAGCCCTCGTTGACGCCGCACAGGCCTACAACGACCACCTCGCTGCCGGCGGCAAAATGTTTGTCACCATCGGTGGCGCCATGAGCACCGCAGAGCTCGGCATCTCGCTCGCCGAAATGATCCGCCAAGACAAGATCCACGGCATCTGCTGCACTGGCGCCAACCTTGAAGAGGATGTCTTCAACCTCGTCGCCCACAACTACTACGAGCGCGTGCCGCACTACCGCGACTTGACGCCCGCCGACGAGTCCTCCCTTCTCGCGCGCCACATGAATCGCGTAACCGACACCTGTATCCCCGAGATGGAAGCCATGCGCCGCATCGAGAACGAGGTTCTCGCCGAATGGGTCAAGGCCGACAAGGCAGGTGAGCGCTTCTTCCCGCATCAGTTCATGTACAAGATCCTGCTCTCCGGCGACCTCGAAAAGAGCTACCAGATCGACCCCAAGAACAGCTGGCTCCTCGCCGCAGCCCAGAAGAACCTGCCCATCTTTGTCCCCGGCTGGGAGGACTCCACCCTCGGGAACATGTACGCCGGCCACTGCATCTCCGGCGACGTCAAGAATGTCCACACTGTCCGCACCGGCATCGAGTACATGATGGTCCTCGCCGACTGGTACACCGAGCTCACCAAAACCAGCTCGCTAGGTTTCTTCCAGATAGCAGGTGGCATCTCCGGCGACTTCCCCATCTGCGTCGTCCCCATGCTCCATCAGGACCTGCAGCGTACCAACGTGCCGCTCTGGGGCTACTTCTGTCAGATCTCCGACTCCACCACCAGCTACGGCTCCTACTCTGGCGCAGTGCCCAACGAGAAGATCACCTGGGGCAAGCTCGGCGAAAAGACCCCCAAGTTCATCATCGAGTCCGACGCCTCCATCGTCGCCCCCCTCATCTTCGCCTACGTCCTCGGACAGTAAGCCCCCTACACGAAACAGGCCGGATCGCCTCATGCGGTCCGGCCTGTTTCGTTCTGCGCAATCCTCGGTTCAGCGCCTGTCCATCTTCTCCCGATGCATCGCCTGGTCGGCCCGCTCCACCAACTCCTCCAGCGTGCCCGGCCACCCCATCGAAAATCTCCGTATCTCCAACATCGTCTTCGAGCAATCGGGCGGCGCCGATGCGGCAACCGCCGCACTCATGCCCGAAGAACGGGAAGCCGCCTACCCAGACCCAGCATGTTCGGCCCGTTACCGGCAACAGGTATCTTCGCCCGTCACGTCCGCGACCTGTCAGTAAGTGATTTCAACGCAGCCGTTCAGAGCAAGGACGCGCGCCCCGGAATATGGCTCAACGACGTCGCAGACGCGGACTTCTTCCGCGTCAAGCTGCCGCCGGAAGCGCCCGCATTCAAGCTGCACGCATGTAGTCGCTTCCGCAGCTTTGACAGCCCGCAGCACGACGATGTGAAGTTGGAAGAGGTTCAGGAGAAAACTTTGTAACGTGCGCGGCCGCCATTCTCTCGCGGCCACGCTCTTACATCCCTGCGTAGAAGTTCGATATCCAGTTCTGCAATACCGCCGGGAAGCACCCCAGAGCTACCACGCCCGCCGCAATCAGCACCAGCACCAGCAGCGTCGTCGGATGTACCGCAATCGGCCTGTCATCCACCACAGGCAGCACGTACGCACGCTTCAGCACTTGCAGGTAGTAGTACAGTGATACCGCACTCATCGCTACGGCAAACGCCACCAGTCCCAGAGCAACCTTGCTCGTGCTCACGCTCAGCACCGCAGCAAACAGGTTGAACTTTGCCCAGAATCCCACCAACGGCGGAATGCCCGCCAGCGACAGAAATAGTACCAGCAGCACTGCCGCCAACAGCGGGCTCCGTTTCGAGAGCCCCAGGAACGAGTCCAGCCGATCACTTCCCGTCGCCTTCTCCACCACGCTGATCACGCCGAACGCACCCACCGTCGTCAGGCCGTAGGTAAAGATGTAGTAGAGAATCGCCTGCTCGCTTCGCGGAGTGTACGAGTAGAACGCAAGCCCCAGCAGCATGTAGCCCGCATGTGCAATCGCCGAGTACGCCAGCAGCCGCCGCACGCTTGTTTGCGCCAGTGCCGCCAGGTTGCCAACCACCATCGAAACCCCGGCCAGCACAATCAGCAGCTTTGACCATCCCGGCATAAAGCCCGGCACAAACTTCTGTGGGCAGCACGACATGTGGAACGACATCACCGTCGAAGCCTGCGCGCCGTCAACAG
>DATMUN010000128.1:0-8561 GCA_035563895.1 Occallatibacter sp.
CTGATCTTCATGACCGTACTCACCCAGCTGTCAGTGGGGGCGTTCACAAGCCTCGCAATCAGCGAGTGGCTAGGTCTTGCCAGGCATCGTTACGCAGCACTCGTCGCACTCACTGTAGCCTTCTCCGCGTTGGCATCGTCCACGCTGCATCTGGGCCGGCCTATTCATGCCATCCGTGCGTTGAAGATGTGGCGGCGCTCCTGGCTGAGCCGAGAGGTTCTTCTCTTCACACTCTTCGCCGGAAGCGCCACGGCATACTCAGCAGCGCTCTGGTTCGGGATGAGCGCATCGCAGTGGCTCGGCGCTCTCACAGTGCTGCTGGGGATCGGCGGAGTTTGTGCGAGTGCGCGACTGTATCTGGCGCCTGGGCGACCTGCCTGGAACTCACCGTTTACGATTGCGGAGTTTTTGGTGACAACGGCAGTGCTCGGGACATCCGGAGCTGCGGTACTAAGCAAAGGAGCACCAGCAGCGTGTACAACGGTAGCGGTCTCGTTCGTTATTTCCGCCGCAATTCTCGCTTCGAAGATTGCCTGGCTGCTCCGCTCTCAACGACATGAACTACGCGGCGCGGCACAACTGATGTTTGTACATTTTGGCAACCACCTGTTTGTGCGTATCGCACTGCCCCTTGTCGCTTTGGGCATGCTCGCTTTCGCATCGACACGCACTACAGCGATTCTTTCAGCGGTCTGCATGATCCTCTCCGAATTTCTCTCGAGATACCTGTTCTTTGTCACAGTAGTGCCTTCGAACATGGCGGCCCAATATCTCTCCGCGGAGGCCGCATGACGCTGCTCAATCGCCTTGCGCGAAAACTTGGCATCGACAACCTGCGCGAACGCTACAGCTTCGGCGTCGATCCAGTGCTTGGATACACAACACGGCAAGCGCACGCGAGCCACTGGATAGCCACCACCTGCGGCTATTGCTCTGTGGGCTGCGGGATGAAGTTGGGAGTACGAGACGGCAAAGTCGTGAGTGTGCGCGGTGATGAAGCGCATCCGGTGAACCGTGGCAAGCTGTGTCCCAAGGGGCTCGCTGAACATCACATGATTGTTGCTGAGAATCGCGCAATACATCCACTCTTGCGCAAGAACGGCGTGCACCAGCAAGTTTCGTGGGAGGAGGCCCTTGCCACGATGGCCGAGCGTTTCTACGCCGTCCAGGAGCGCTACGGGCGTGACGCGGTAGGTGTCATCAGTACAGGTCAGCTCGTGACTGAAGAGTTTTACGCGCTGGGAAAGCTCGTGCAGCTCGGATGGGGAACGCGGAACTACGACGGTAACACGACGCTCTGCATGTCGACTGCCGTGGCAGGGTACAAACGGTCTTTTGGTAGCGACGGGCCGCCGGGTGCGTATGAAGATCTTGAGCGTGCAGACGTGATCTTCCTGATCGGCGCCAACATCGCTGAGAACCACCCAATCCTGTGCACGAGGCTTGAAGATAATCGCGGCAAGACACTCATTGTCGCCGATCCACGCGTGACCAAAACAGCGATGATGGCAGATGTCTACCTACCCGTCAAACCGCGATCTGATCTTGCGCTGATCAATGCCATGTTGCGCGTCATTATCGATGAGGGCCTCTACAATCCTGCTTACGTAGAGAAGCACACCATGGGCTTCGAAGACCTACGGGCCTCACTTGAACCATACACGCTGGAGTTTGCGGCGAACGTTACTGGCCTCGATCCAGAAATGATCGTCCGCGTTGCTCGCATCTACGCGAGAGCCAAGGCAGCATTTATTGGCTGGACGATGGGTGTGAACCATAGCACCAAAGGCACTGAGACAGTAAACGCAATCAACAACCTTGCCCTCATCACCGGCAACATCGGCCGGGCTGGAGCTTCTCCGTTCTCCATCACCGGTCAATGCAATGCTATGGGCACGCGCGAGGCCGGCTTTTCATCCAGCCTTCCAGGCTATCGTCAGTTTGAGTCTGATGCGGACCGGCTCGAGCTTGCCTCCATGTGGCATGTCGATGTTGAGCAGATACCTACAAAACGCGGACTTGCTTATCCGGACATCATCGAAGGCGCTATCTCCGGCAAGATCCGCGCACTCTGGATCATTGGCACCAACCCGCTGGTGTCCTTCCCGAACATTGACGTGCTCAAGCACGCACTTAGCAATCTCGATTTTCTAGTTGTGCAGGATGGGTTTCATCCGACGCCAACTACGGAGTTGGCCGACCTCGTGCTCCCCGCCGCAATCTGGGGAGAGAAAGAGGGAACCTATACCAACTCCGAACGTCGCGTAAGCAAGGTGAACGCTGCCGTAGCCCCTCCGGGCGAGGCTCGCAGCGATTTCGACATTTTCCTCGCACTCGCCGATAAGTTGGGATGTCGCAGCAAGCTCTATCCCGGCTGGACAAAGCCTGAGGATGCCTTCAACGAGTGGCGCCGCATTTCGGAGGGCCGCCTTTGTGACTACTCCGCAATGACGTATGAAGCCATCGAGGAGCATGGAGGTCTACAGTGGCCGTTCCGAGCAGAGCATGCGGACAAGCCTACGGAAGCACGCAGACTCTATGCTGACGGCGGATTCAAGACGCCGGATGGTAAGGCGCGCCTGCTGCCGACTGCGTGGGCAGCCTTTCCTGAGCAGCCGACGAGCGAATTTCCGTTCATCCTCAATACTGGGCGTACGGTTGAGCACTGGCACACACGCACAAAGACGGGCGTAATTCCGCTGCTCGAGCGGCTCGCGCCTCGCGCCTGGCTTGAGATGAATCCGGTGGATGCCCGCAAGCTTTCGCTGCGCCCTCATGAGCGCGTTGATGTGGTTTCGCCGCGCGGCAGAGTCGGCGGCGTTGAACTGCGCATTACTGAGATTGTTGCGCCGGGGCAGGTTTTTCTTCCGTTTCACTTTGCAGAGTGGAACGCGAACCAGTTAACGCAAAGCGCCTTTGATCCGATATCTCGCGAGCCGAACTACAAGCAGTGTTCGGTGCGCGTCGAGAAATCCTCAACCTCAGCTCGATGAGCTGCGAATGTTACGACCACTCCCAAGGAGTCAATGCAATGACCAAAAAGTCTTTCCTTTCGAGCGGCCACCTGCCAACGCTGCTCTCCGCATTCCTCTACTTCGACGTGAGCTTTATGGTCTGGGTCCTCTTCGGACCACTGGCGCCCTTTGTATCCGATCAGCTGCACCTGAGCGCAACGCAGAAGGGCCTGCTTACAGCAATCCCCCTTCTCGGCGGCTCCTTCTTTCGCCCCATACTTGGGCTTCTCGCTGACCGAATCGGAGGACGTCGCGCCGGACTCATCGGCCTGACAGTGACTCTTATTCCGCTTGTCCTCGGATGGAGGGTTGCAACAGAACTCTGGCAGTTTTACGCGATCGGCTTCCTGCTTGGTATTGCTGGCGCGAGCTTTGCAGTGGCATTGCCGCTCGCTGGTCGCTGGTATCCCTCCGAGCACCAGGGACTGGCGATGGGAATCGCGGGCGCTGGCAACTCGGGAACGTTGCTGGCCACATTCTTCGGTCCGCGCCTAGCACAGCAGTTCGGCTGGCATACGGTCTTTGCCATCGCGCTCATTCCTGTTGCTCTGGTGTTGATGGCCTTCTTCCTTCTAGCGAAGAACAGCCCCGCCAAACCCGCGCCAAAGCCGTGGGCCAAGTATGCAGAGCTGCTGACTCAACTCGACACCTGGAAATTCTGCTTTCTTTACAGCCTTACGTTCGGTGGTTTCGTCGGCATGGCGAGCTTTCTCGCCGTCTTCTTCCATGATCAATATCACCTCACCAAGGTACAGGCCGGCGACTTCACAACCATCGTTGTTCTGTCCGGGAGTTTCCTGCGTCCCGTGGGAGGATTTCTTGCTGACAGAATCGGTGGCTTTCGTCTTCTTCTGGTGGTCTTTGCGGGAGTCTCCGTCTGCCTCTTCGGTGTTGGCACACTGCCTGCGGTTCCCTTCGCAGTGGCACTCCTGTTTCTGAGCATGGGGATGCTGGGCATGGGTAATGGCGCGATCTTCCAGATGGCGCCACAACGCTTTCCGGCTGATATTGAGCTAGTGACCGGAATAGTCGGTGCTGCGGGCGGTCTCGGCGGTTTCTTTCTGCCGTCAGTTCTTGGCACCTTGAAAGATGCAACCGGCTCCTACGGGAGCGGGCTCTTTTGCTTCGCGGGCCTGCTCTTCATGAGCGTCATGCTGTTGCTCGAATTTGGTGTACGGTGGTCTCGCACCTGGCCGCACGAGGCGACAAACCGAGCGCGAATCTTCCGGTATCGTGGCGCGCCAGTGGTAGTACAGCAGGCTACCGCTTCGCAGATGGCCGATTGATACTCTCACTCGTGAGCAATTGCGCTTGTCTCCTGGCATTTCGTCAGTGCGAGCGTCGGCGCTAGCAGTTGCCCGGCATACGTGGCTCCTCGACTTCCTGGAAATCGGAAAATCCGCTCCCGTGTCGGCTGCTCCTATGTGTCGACACACTCTGGCGATTTACCAGGCTGCACGGTCGGCCAGCGAAGGTTCAATTGCACGTACACCAGTACGACTCAGACTCGCTGAACTGGTTTTGTCAGCCAGTAACCTGATGATTGCTTTGCCGATAGCAGGTCTATGACACCGGTCACAATCTACAAATCACAAAACAGGCTACCTTTTCGCAGAGACAACTGCTCGAGTCGAGTCGGAGGCAGGTGTATTGACCACAACCGGTCCTACAATTCCGCCCTCATCGGTACAGGTTTGGAACCCGATGACCGAAGCCGCGCTGCACGGGATCACGCACGCGCTGGCCTCCGTCGGGAGAGCCTTCATCTGCCTCGATTCGTCTTTTACGATCCGCCACGCCTCTCACCTGCTCGATCGCTATCTCGGAAGCGGCGCTTCCAAGGTCCTCCTTGGCCGGCCTGTCGAAGAGTTGCTGGGAACCGAGCTGTTTGGCCAGCACGGTCCGCTGCGAGAGGCTCTTTTGCACGGGCAGATGCGCGAGGGATGGCGGGCGACACTCAACTTCAACAACGCCACTCCGCAGCTCGTGTCGATCACCACGGCGCCGCTGATCTCAGACAACTCGGAGATCTGCGATCCGATGGTGCGCTATCTGATTTTGTTGCGCGCGATGGACGAAGAGGAAACCTGTTCGAGCGCTCCTGTCTACTACTCGGGAGCCATTGCCTGCTCGGCAGCGATGCTGCACGTCTTTCGCATGGCGGAGACCCTGCAGCAGAGCGAAGCCGCAGTCCTGATCACAGGTGAGAGCGGTACCGGCAAAGAAGTAGTTGCGAGGGCAATTCATCAGCGCTCTACGCGGAGCAGCGGTCCCTTTGTTGCTGTGAACTGCGGTGCGATTCCTGTGGACCTGCTCGAGTCGGAGCTGTTCGGCCATGTGCGTGGCGCTTTCACTGGCGCAATCCGCGACCGTGTGGGCCGCTTCGAACTGGCGTCGCACGGCACTCTGTTTCTTGACGAAATCGGCGATCTGCCCACGTCCTTACAGGTGAAGCTTCTGCGCGTGCTGCAGGAGCGCCAGTATCAGCGCGTGGGTGAGAGCACTACCCGCACCACAAACGCACGCATCATCGCGGCAACCAATGCCGACTTGCACCTTGCGCTCCGCCAGGGGCGGTTGCGTGAGGATCTCTACTATCGCTTGTGTGTGGTGCCGATCGAGATACCGCCGCTGCGTGAACGGCGCGAAGACATTTCGCCGCTCTCGCAACACCTGCTCGGCAGGATCACGGCGCAGAACGGGCTGGTTCGACGGATCTCGCCGCAGGCGCTGCGTTTGCTGCTCGACTACTCCTGGCCCGGGAATGTTAGAGAATTGTCCAACGTGATTGAGTACGCCGTAGCAGTTGCTGGCAGGGAGACGATCCTGCCGGAAGACCTGCCGGTCGAAGTCCGTCGCTCGACGCAGCCGCCAGAGCACCCCTCTTGCATTTCCGTACCGCCTGTTTCTAGTCCGCAAGAAGGATTCTTGCGGGGTAGATTCGATGACGGAGAGCGACTCAGGATGATTTCAGCGCTCGAGCTGCACCATTGGAAGCGGGCCGAAGTCGCACGCGCACTGGGAATCAGCCGAGCAACTTTGTGGCGCCGCATGCGCGCGTTGGGTCTGGAGTAACGCCTCCAATTCAATACATTCTGTTTCATTGCTGCGACAGATCGTTGCAACGCGATGTTGCAACGCCATAGCGCTCAAGCGCGCAATCGCACGTAAAATCAAACACTTCCACTTTGGCATCGCATTTGCTCTGTACCATGCGAGGTCTGTGTGCGCCCTGGCACTGCCAGGAGTGCGCACCGGCCGAGCAAGGAGAAGCCATGATGATGCATCTTAAGCAAGTAACCACGGCGCTAGTCCGTCTGGTTCCGCTGGCCGTTCTGGTTACTTTATGGCCGGTCGTTGCCTCTGCAACGGATGGGCACTTTCTGCACGGGGCAGGACCGGTGAACGAGGCAATGGGCGGTGCGGATACAGGATTGTGCCTGGACGCAACCGGGTCGATCGCGTGGAATCCGGCATGTACAGCCTGGTTCAAAGGCCGCCGGTTTGAGATTCACGCCACGCTGTTTGAGCCGTGGCGGTCGCTCTCGAGCACGGTAGATGCAAATGCATTCGGCCCGGGCATGCCTGGAGCGACGCTGGGCGGGACTACAACCAGCAAGCGCGATATGTCGGTGATGCCGGGCATCGCGTTCGTTTACCACAGGCAGGGCAGCGCGAATGCCTACCACATCGGCATGTTGGCTGTGAGTGGCTTCGGCGTGGATTACGCAGAGAACACAGACTTCTCGAATCCAATCCTCACACCACAGGCTCCGAACGGTTTCGGATTCGGGCGCATTCGTTCCAACTACATGCTCGTCACTGTGCCGATTGGTGTTGCGCGGCAGATGACGGAACGGCTCTCTGTCGGATTCTCCGCAGTGCCGGCGCTCTCCATGCTGCAGATAATTCCGGCTCCGTTTGCTTCGCCAGTAACCGCCGGAAGCACCATGCCGTACTACCTTTCAGCAGGCAATAATGCCGCTGCAGGAGGCGCGGGCTTCAGCGCCGGCGTGCACTACACGATCGGGAAGGCGTCGGTCGGCGTCTCCTACCGTTCTCCGGTCTGGTTCCGCGACTTCAAGTGGAACCGTCCTGACCTGACGGGCGCAAAACATAACATGAGCTTCAATATGAATCTGCCGCAGGTCATCTCGGCTGGCCTGGGTGTCTCGCCTGCAAAGAACACTCGTGTCGGAGTGGATGTGCGCTGGTTCAACTACGCAAACACCGCGGGCTTCGAGAAGGCCGGCTACACGGCAACGGGCGCGGTGGCTGGTTTCGGATGGAACAACATCTGGGCGGTCGGTGGCGGCATTCAGCAGAAGATTTCGCGCTCTCTCAAGCTCATGGCGGGCTACAACTACTCGCAGAATCCGATCCCCGGCAAGTACACGTTCTTCAATACGCCGGCTCCTGCGATCGTGCAGCAGCATGCGTCGGGTGGAGCTGTGTGGTCCTTGGGCAACGTGGAGATGGTTGCAACGTACTACCACGCATTCCAGAACTCGATCACGGGCCCGTGGATCTCAGCTTACGGCGCCATGCCCGGTACCAGCGTGACGAGCAAGATGTCAGAGAACTCGCTCACTCTTGGATTCGCAAAGAGCTTCTAAATACACCGATAGAAAAATACCGACGATGCAGTAACGTTTTGGACTGCCTCTGGCTTTTATCAGTCAGAGGCAGTTCCAAGAGGAGATGGACGATGCGGCATATGCTCATTCTCGGCGGCGGCACAGCCGGGACCATTATGGCGAACAAGCTCGCCGATGCACTGGATCAACGTGACTGGCGTATTACCGTGGTGGATGGCACAGACGAGCACTACTATCAGCCCGGCTTTCTTTTTGTTCCGTTCGATCTCTACCGCATGCGCGATCTGGTCCGGCCGCGCCGTCAATATCTGCCCGGCAAGATTCGCTACATCCTCTCTGGGATCGATCGCATTGATCCGGACAAGAAATCCGTCCTGTTGGCGAATGGCGAACTGCTGCGCTACGACTGCCTCATCCTCGCCACTGGCGCCGACATTCACCCCGAGCAGATTGAAGGCTTGCAAGACGAAGAGTGGGGGCGTAGCAAATTCGACTTCTACACACCCAATGGAGCCGCGCGTCTGGCACAGTTCCTGAAGGGCTGGCAGGGAGGGCGCCTGGTTGTGAGCATCGCTGAGATGCCCATCAAGTGCCCCGTTGCTCCGCTCGAGTTCCTGTTCCTCGCCGATGCCTACTTCACTGAGCGCGGCATGCGTGACAAGGTCGATCTTCACCTTGCCACGCCACTCTCTGGGGCCTTCACAAAGCCAACCTCAAGCAGCGTACTTGGCGAGTTCCTCGATCGCAAAGGCATCTCCGTCACGCCTGACTTTGCAATCGGACGTGTGGATAGCGCGGGAAAGAAGATCGTCTCATGGGACGAGGTGGAAGTTCCCTACGACCTGCTCGTCTCTATTCCGACCAACATGGGCGATCCATGCATCGCACGCAGCGGCATGGGCAATGAACTGAACTTCGTCCCGACGAATAAGCACACGCTCGAGGCTGA
>DATMUN010000129.1:0-2080 GCA_035563895.1 Occallatibacter sp.
GCTCCGATCGGAGCGGCCCTTCTGCTTTGGCGATGACTATGCGCGGTTATTTTGCGGCCGCGAGTTGACGGAGGACGTAGAGCAGGATGCCGCCGTGCTCGTAGTATTCGATTTCCTGCGGGGTGTCGATACGGACCACGGCCTTGAAGGTTTTCTTCGCGCCATCGGCAGCGGTGGCGGTTATGTCGAGCGTGCGGCCGGAGGCGAACTTCGACGCGAGCAGCGCGACGAGGCCGGGGAAGTCGAAGGTCTCTTCGCCGGTGAGGCCGAGCGACTCGACGTTCTGGCCCGCTTCAAATTGCAGGGGCAGGATGCCCATGCCGACGAGGTTGGAGCGGTGGATGCGCTCGAAGCTTTCGGCAATGACGGCGCGGACGCCGAGGAGCTTGGGGCCTTTGGCCGCCCAGTCGCGCGAAGAGCCGGAGCCGTACTCCTTGCCGGCGAGAATAACGAGCGGCACGTTACGCTCGGCGTACTTCACGCTGGCATCGAAGATGGACATCTGCTCGCCTTCGGGAAGAAGGCGCGTAACGCCGCCTTCAGTGCCGGGGGCGAGCTTGTTGCGCAGACGGACGTTGGCGAAGGTGCCGCGGACCATGACCTCGTGATTGCCACGGCGCGAGCCGTAGGAGTTGAAGTCCGCAGGCTTGACGCCGTGCTCGGCGAGGTACTTTCCTGCCGGACCGCTGGCCTTGATGGAGCCTGCAGGCGAGATGTGGTCAGTGGTCACGGAGTCACCGAGGATGGCGAGCACGCGCGCACCGAGGATGTCGGTGACGGGTGCAGGCGTCTTGGCCATGCCGTCGAAGTATGGGGCCTGGCGGATGTAAGTGGAGTCAGGCTCCCACTGGTAGACATCGCCGGTGGGGAAGCTGAGGCCCTGCCAGTTGGCGTCGCCCTTTGAGACAGTCGCGTACTCCTTGCGGAAGCCTTCGCTGGAGACACCCTTCTCAATGGCCTCGGCCACTTCCTGCTGCGTGGGCCAGATGTCCTTAAGGTAGACGGGCTGGCCGTTCTTGTCCGTGCCGAGCGGATCAGCATCGAAGTTGTGGCCGATTTTGCCGGCTAGTGCGTAGGCAACGACGAGCGGCGGACTCATCAGATAATTTGCACGCACATCCACGTTGACGCGGCCTTCGAAGTTGCGATTGCCGCTGAGTACGCTGACGGCGACCAAACCGTGCTCATTGATGGACGAGGAGACATCCTCCGGCAGCGGGCCGGAGTTGCCGATGCATGTGGTGCAGCCGTAGCCGACCACGTTGAAGCGGAGCTTCTCAAGGTACGGAAGCAGTCCGGCCTTCTCGTAGTAGTCGGTGACGACGCGCGAGCCGGGGGCGAGCGAAGTCTTGACCCACGGCGGCACGCTGAGGCCCTTCTCGACGGCCTTTTTGGCGAGCAAGCCAGCAGCCATCATGACGGAGGGGTTCGATGTGTTGGTGCAGGATGTGATAGCGGCGATGACGACCGAACCGTGATCGAGGTACTGGTCCGGGTTAACGCCGAAGCGCTCCTTTACCGACGTGGTGACGTGGACCGGCGCGTTGACGGCGGTGTCTGCCACTGCGGTATTGCGATCCCAAGCGGCTGCGGTGCGCGTGCCGAGGGGCTCGGCCGTAGGCGCGAGCAGCGAGGGAAGCTGCCCGGCAAAGCTTGCCGCGGCATCTTTCAACAACACGCGATCCTGCGGGCGCTTGGGACCTGCGACACTGGGCTCGACCATCGCGAGATCAAGTTCGAGCGTCTGCGAGTACTCGGCCTCGGGCGCGCCTGCTGTGTGGAAGAGCCCCTGCTCCTTGTAGTAGGCCTCGACGAGAGCGATCTGCTCGTCACTGCGGCCGGAGAGACGCAGGTAGCGCAACGTCTCGGCGTCGACAGGGAAGATGCCGCAGGTAGCTCCGTACTCGGGAGCCATGTTGCTGATAGTAGCGCGGTCGGCCAAGGGCAATTCGGCGATGCCGGGGCCGTAGAACTCCACGAATTTGCCCACGACACCGAGCTTGCGCAGCGCCTGGGTGACGGTGAGGACGAGGTCCGTCGCAGTTGCGCCTTCGCGGAGCTTGCCGGTGAGCTTGTAGCC
>DATMUN010000130.1:0-16154 GCA_035563895.1 Occallatibacter sp.
CCAGGTCTCGTCGAGGTGACCGCTTAGTCCGTCAGCCTGCGTGCGGAGTTGGTCCTGGAGCCAGCCACGTGGACGGATCGATCCGGCAGGAAGAAAGTAAAACGCGTTGGCGTGCAGCGGAGCGCGATTCTTCGTCGCGGAGGAGGGTTGAGAAGATGATTGCGAATACGAAGAGATTGATGCCGAAGGGATAACCGTAGAAGCAAGGCCTGTGAGTGCGGCCTGCTTTAAGAAGCGGCGGCGAGAGGAATGAAGCAAGGAAGAATTCGACAATGTGAGCTCCAGAACTTCCCGGCCATCCTACCTGAGTCATCACACGGTTGCATGGTCCAGATGACCTAGACGCCGTGGTTTCCCGAGGGTAGGCGTCGAAGCTCTATGAGTACTGCGCCTCAATCAGGCCGCGGTGAATCGCGGTGGTGGCAGCCTCGGTCCGGTCGGAGACGTCAAGCTTGGCAATAATGCTGTTGACGTGATTGCGGACGGTGTTTCCGCTGATGTCGAGGGCGCGGCCGATCTCCTTATTGGTCAGGCCGCGTGCGAGCATCTGCAACACTTCCAGCTCGCGTGTGGTGAGATCCGTACGCATCATGCGCTCGGCAAGCCGCTCGGCAATCGAGCGAGGGAAGTAGCGCTTGCCGTTGAATACGGCCCAGATGGCCTCGATCATGTCCGACTGCGGGGCATCTTTGAGCAGGTAGCCCTGCGCGCCGGCCTGAACTGCACGGTAGATGTCTTCGTCCGTCTCAAAGCTCGTGAGGATGATGGCGCGCGCATTCAGCCGTGCGCTTGCCAGGGCGCGAAGCGTGTCGATGCCGCTCATGCCCGGCATGCGCAGATCGATGAGCAGCACATCAATCGGATGTGTGCGCATGAACGTTATCGCATCCTCGCCGCAACAGGCAGAGCCAACGACCTGCATGGAAGGCTGGGTGCCAAGCATGCTGGTGAGTCCCGCCACCACGACGGGATGGTCATCAACGATGAGAAGACGGACGGTTGCTTGTGGTTGTACGGGCATAGATTGAGTGCTCCCAAAAAGCTTTTATCACGCGAAGAGGCCAGACAAAGACTGACGCATGCGGCGGCAGAGGCGCATCGACGCAAATGCGCGTTCCTCTGTCTGGCGAGGATTCGATGGAAAGGGCCGCCGAAATCTGCTGAGCGCGGCGACGCATGCCGCGAAGCCCAAAACCGAGCAAGCTGGCCGACTGTACGAAACCGCAGCCATTATCACTGATCTCGAGTTGAACAGAGCTAGCCGCGTAGCGTACGCGAATGACGAGCTGCGAGGGAGAGGCGTGCCGGATGGCGTTGGCAATGGCCTCTTGCCCAATGCGGTAGAGGGCATCGACGATACGCAGCGGAATTGTGCGCTGGTCGCCTTCCTTCTGGCACTCAACCTGGATGTTGCCCTCCTGCACCATGCGTCGGGCGCAGCGTTCGAGCGCTGAGATCAAGTCTTCAGTCTCCAACTCTTCGGTGCGCAGAGTGGCAATGCTGCGTCGTGCTTCCTGGTGGCTGTGGCGCACGAGGCTCGAGGCAAGGTCGAGTTGATGGCGCACATCATCGGACGCGTTGGTGAGCCCGTTGCGGATGGCCTGGAGTTGAAAGCCAATGCCGGCGAAACTCTGCGCGAGCGTGTCGTGCATTTCGTGAGCGAGGCGTTCGCGCTCCTGCATGATTGCGCGGAGCCGCCAGTTCTCCACGCGATGATAGAGAAAGACACCGATGAGCGCGAGGACGAGCGCGGCAACAACAATCTCAATGATGTGCCCGGTATTCCACCATGGCGGGCCCGCGATTACGTCGAGGTCTTCGTTCGAGCGCAGCAGCAGGTCGAACGGAGTCAGGCTCTTGGTCATCGACGGATCGGTAACGCAGATGCCGCGAATGCGCAGGCTGCTGTCGGGCTTGAGGCGGGCGAAGAGGGAGTCGCCGCGACCGGGATTCATGATGGCGCGAAATGTCTGTGCGCCCTCTTCGAGATTAAGTAGGAGCGTGTTGTTCGGCGCACGCTCTTTGGTGACGAGCCTACCGCGCACCTCGATGAATGTTGCGTCATAGCGGCCTGTGGCTGCTTGAGAGGCTGTAACTGAAAGCGGTGGCAGCGGGGTGCGCACCCAGAGCACGCGAACAGTCGCATTCTGGAGGGAGGAACTGAAACTGCCCGGATGCGCATCGCCTGTGACTTCTACTTCGTCGCCAAGCTTGAGATGCAAAGACTCAGAGGTTTGCACGTAAACGCCGCCCGTCGAGTCCTGCACGTAGAGCGACGGTGACGTGAGTGTGACGACGCCGCGGACGGTGTAACGAGTCGGTGTTGCGTACGGAGCGAAGCGGAGGTTTGCGATGTTCTGTGTCGACGCGCTGGAGACAGCCATTGCACGCTCTTCGGCCTCCTCGAGCATGCGGCGCGTATGTAACTGTACGGAATCAGTGGTGACTGTGCTGTGCTGGAATGTCGATCCTTTTTCGCCAGCGCCTGCAAGCATGGCATCGAGATCGTGGTGCGTCGCAGGTTGAATGGAAACGTTGCGCCAGATGCCGCCCGAAGAGTACGAGCGGAGGCCAGCGCGACCACTGTGAATGCAGTTGGCATCAGAGGCGCCGAAGGCTGTGTGAAGAGGCTCACCCGGTGCAGAGACCGAGACGGCGATCTGACAGTCAACTGCAAGAAGACGAATGTGGTACCACTGGAACGGCCGGATGCCGCCCTGGACGAGGCTTCGCTGGGCAGACTCCATCCAACTGTGCTGGGCGCGGCCTAGTACGACGGAGTTGTCGATGGTGCGTACGCCAGCGTAGTAGCCGTTGTAGGCGTTCACGCCCTGCTCTTCATCGCTTGAGCGAATGAGCAGACCGGCATCGCCGCTGACGCCAAGTAGATACACGTCTGCATCGATCGAGTAATCACGCCACCACGTGGAGCCGGTGAGCAACTTTGCACCGCGCTCGTCCGAGTCGTTGCGCATCATGCCATCGACGAGCTCCCATGTCCCACCTAGAGCCTTCCACTCGTCGGACTTTCCAGAAGAGAAACTATCGTGATACGGAAGTCCGCGCGCAGGGCTACGAAGCCATGTGCGCGAGGCAAGCCAGAAGCCTGGCACGAGAACGACAAGTGCGCACGCCAGAATCCATAGCCGTGAGGAGCGATTCTTCATTTGAAGAGACTCCATCGCCAGTTCCATAGCTCCAGATCGGCAGAGAACATCTCGCGAACATCTGCATTGCTGATGTTGTCACGCGTGATCAAGCGCGGGGGTACGAGCATGTCAGCCGGCATGGCGCCACCACGCATCCGCGTGTTGAGCGCTTCCACAGCTTTTTGCCCCATTGCGCGCGTGTTCTGCTGGATGATCGAGTCGAGCCGCTTCCATTGATCGAAGGCTGGGATGCCGATGCAATCGAACGCGACGATGCGCGTGGCGTGCGCATTTGCGTTGGACTCGATAGCACGATACGCACCATCTGCTGTGTCCCAGGTGAGCGCGATGATGACATCGAGGCCGGGATGTGCACGAAGCGTGTCTTCCGCGACCTGCTGCTCGTGCAAAGCGTTGAAGGTGCCAGCGTGACGTTCGACGATCTCGATGCCTGGTGCGACCCGTGTGAGCTCAAGTTCGAACGTGTGAGCTCGCGTCATGATCCCGGTAATGTCGGGATTAATGCCAAGCAAGGCTACTGTACCGTGGCCGTTGAGCATGGCTACTACGCGCTGTGCTGCCAAGTGTCCACCGAGTTCGTCGTCGTTGACGATGTTGATGAGATTCGCGCTGTGCGGCAGCGGCAACGGAGAGCTGATGATTGCGGTCGGAATGCCGCGCTCGAGCGCTCTGCGTACGGGACTGATGAGCGCGAGCGATTGGCTCGGCGCCAGGATGAGCCCTTGATAGCGGTCGTGAGTGACGTGATCGACGAGCGCAATCTGGCCGTCTACGTCGTCTTCGCGAGTGGGAGCATTCCAGTAGACCGTAAGAGCGCTGCGCTGGGCTTGGGATTCAGCGCCGACGTGGACCGCGTCCCATATGGACATGCCCTCGGTCTGGGGAATGATGGCGATACGCGGCGAAGTGTGGCTCGAGCAGCCTAAGATGTGCAGCGCACAAAGCCATGCTCCAGCAAGACAACCGATACGAACTGCGCTTCGATGGAAGCGCTGGATTGATATGAACATGACTCTGCCCGGGCAGAGGAAAGTCTACGCTGCGCAAGAGATGACAAGCAAGGCGATGTGCATAGTCCAGATGAACTAGATAGATGGGGTTATGTTTGCTCATGCGCGTGTCCATCGGAGTGAGTAGGCTCGCTGTGTTCTGAAAACAGGCGAAAAGATCTAAACGTTTTCAGCAGCAGGACGTGAACGCATCGTCCTGGCAATGGCGCTGCCGCCGAGCGCAGTAGCGCGAATTGAAACCTGATGAAGTTCACAGCAACGCAACGAGAGGCCATGATGAGACGAAGTTTGACACGGGGCTTCATGATGCTTGCCCTGTTGATGGTGGGTACCATCTGCCACGCGCAATTTACGGCGAGCGTGCAGGGCACAGTGCAGGACGTGAAGGGAGCGGTGGTGCCGAACGCAACCGTTACCCTCATGAACTCTGACACGGGGGTAAAGCAGACGGCAGTGAGCAACAGCGCCGGTGTGTACCGCTTCCCCAGCCTGGCACCAGGCGACTACATCATATCGACTATTGTGACCGGATTCATGCCGGACACGGTGTCGTTCAACCTGGCGACGAACCAGGTGCGCGATGTGCCGCTGACGCTCGCAGTCGAGAAGGTGTCGTCCACGATTACCGTCACGACGCAGGCTCCTCTACTCGACACCTCAGACAGCCGGCTGGAGCAGACGCTGGATACCGCGGCACTGACAGACCTTCCACTACCCGGACGCAACCCGACCAACGTGATTACGGTTACACCGGGTGTGACAGGAACGGGCGGACAGGCTTCGCCAGGCACGGCCAACTCCACCAACTTTGCGCCGGAGAACTGGGTGAATGCTAGCGCGAACGGGCGCGGCGCAAATGGCAATCAGTACGTGGTGGATGGCATGGACGTAACGAGCAGCATTCGTCCTGGCGTTATCAACCTGACGCCGAACGCAGACACCGTGCAGGAAGTGAGCGTGCAGACGAACACTTACTCGGTGGACTACGGTCGTGCGAGTTCGATACAGACGGTGATGACGACGAAGTCCGGATCGAACACATTTCACGGCATTGCCAGCGAGTACTACACCTACCAGGGGCTGACAGCTCGTGGTGAATTCGGTGTGCCTCAGCCCACACCACTCAATCCGTACCACGTAAACAATATGTCGTTCGCAGTTGGCGGGCCGGTGCTTCCGAAGAAGCAGTTCTTCTTCTTTGTGGGTTACGAGCCGTACCTGTCGATGGCCTCCAACGGAAGCTCGCTGATCACCTATGAGGCGCCGGAGTTTCTGACGTTCGCGCAGTCTGCGCAGCCGAACAGTCCAGAAGTGCAGTTGATGACGAAGTATCCCGCATCCGGTGCGACGACTGCAGGCGTGTCGGCGACAGCCGGGCAGCTCTGGAGCAGCGTTCTTCCCTCAGGCGAACAGGCTTCGTGCGAATCGGGCGTAGGCGATCTGCCTGCATCGTATGACAACATTCCGTGCGCGACGCCGGTGTTCGTCAACGGGCACTTCAACTCGTCGAGCTACTACAACGCGAAGCAGTACAACATTCGCCTGGACAAGTACTTCAACAAAGACCGCGTGTACGGCAACTTCTATCGCAGCACCATCAGCACTGGCGGCCCTGCGGTTCGTCCTGCATTCGCAACCACGGGCGCCTTCTACGTGTTCTCGCTGCAGGCGAACGAGACGCACACGTTCTCGCCGAACATGCTGAACGAGTTCATCTGGGGATATAACCGGATTGAGGGCATCTCTCCGAAGACCGGCTTGTTCTCAGTGCCGATCGTGAGTGTGAACCAGCTGGGAACCGGCTGGGGCGACGGCTTTGCTGAAGGCGACTACATTCAACACAGCTACCACTGGCGCGACGTGTTGACGCGAGTTGTTGGAACGCATAGTTTCAAGGCGGGATTTGAAGGATGGCGCGGCGACGACATTGCTCTGTTTGCCGGCGCGTATGGCCAGCCGAATCTCTACTACCAGAGCATGATTGACCTGATCAACGACAACCCGTACAGCGAGTCTGGACTTGCATATAACCCGCTGACCGGCAAGCCCGCAGATCGTAACTACGGTTACAAGGAAACGACCTTCGGCATCTTCGCCGAGGATAGCTGGAAGGCAAGCCGGCGTCTGACGGTGAACTACGGCATCCGCTACGACAACTACGGCAACCCGTACGTCGCCCTCAAGGGCACGGTGCTGGCAAACCTCGAACTCGGCAGCGGTTCAAACATCGCCGAGAAGATAGCAAATGCGAAGATGGTGCAGCGCAGCCACGTCTTCAACCAGACAATCAATTGGGTGTTCAGCCCGAGAGTGGGCTTTGCGTATGACCCGACGGGTAGTGGCAAGTGGGTTGTTCGCGGTGGCTTCGGCATCTTCCACGACTACGTAACGCTGGGCAACGCGGAGAACGACCTGGGCAGCAATCCGCCTGGACCGGTGACGCCGACGTTCTACAACGACGGCTCTACTGCTGCGCCGATCTTCAGCTACGGTACGCAGAATACCTATCCCTTTGGCTTCCAGTATCCGGCCTTCGCAGGCCAGGCGCTGGACTCGAAGGGCGGCATTGTGGGCTCGCAGATTGGCGTTGCCGGAAACGATGTGAATCTTTCCGCGCCCATCACGGCGAGCTGGTCTGGCGCAATCGAGCGGCAGCTCAGTTCGCGGTTGACGGCGAGCCTCGGCTACACAGGAACGCACTCGCAGAACATCATCGTGACAGGCGGCAACACGGGCAATACAAGTTACACCGTGGACATGAACCTGCTGCCGGGTGACAAGATCATGCATCCGACCTTCGGATCGGGCGGTGTATGGACGGGTAGCGGATCGCTGACTCGGCTGAACACAAGCTTCGGCTCGATGGGCTACGAATTCAATGGGGCACGACAGAACTACAACGCCTTCATCGCAGCGATGAAGGGTCGTCTAGGAAACCACGGGTTCCTGACTGCGTCGTATACGCGCTCTGAGTCGAAGGACAACTCGGGCAACTATCCCGAGGGATATGTGGCCTCGGGCGGTACAAAGTACGACATCGATCAGTGGTATAGTCCGTCAGCTTGGGATGTGCCGAACCGTATCTCGCTCGGCTGGAGCTATGACCTGCCCGGCATGAAGAACGGCAACGGGCTGGTGAAGCGCGTAGTCAATGGCTTCACCCTTGCAGGAACGACGGTGCTGCAGTCAGGTACTCCGTTCTCGGTCTACAACACCAACGCTCTTGCGCTCGTCGATACGACAGGAGTGACAGTAACCGCGGATAACTACCAGAGTGAGTTGCAGGCAGGAAACATCACGTTCGCAGCGAACAGTGGCAACTACTCGGCAGATGGTTCGAACTTCAACTCGCCTAATGTCGTCAACTATCACCAGAAGCACGACCGCAAGTCGTATCAGTACACGGGCGTGGTGGACTCGGGCGTGGTAACGCATGCTCAGTTTGCGCAGCCCACGTTTAGCGCCTCCGGGACTGAAGGAAATCAGAAGCTCGGGCAGTTCCGTAACCCCGGATACGCGGATACGGACTTCACAGTAAAGAAGTCGACCGCGTTGACAGAGCGCTTCAACCTGGAACTGCGGCTGGACATCTTCAACATCTTCAACCGCGTGAACCTGAATAGCGTGAACAATAACTTCGGCGACGCGAGCGCCGGCTTTGGTACAACGAGCAGCAACATGCCTCCTCGCAACATGCAGGTGGCAGCGCGGTTCACGTTCTAAGCAATGGTGGGTGCGGGCGACGAGAGTTGCTTGCACTCACGGCCATATTTCCGAATGGCCCGAGCCGGATGTGTTGTCGCAGTCTTCCGGCTCTGGTGTTTGATGAGGGGTGATGAGACGCACCGGCATCGCATCGCCCCTCGCATTTTCTGGCAAGGACCTTAACAGGCGCATTCTTACGGGACATGATGAAATCGATCCGGACTTATTCCTTTTTGCTGTCGCTGGTTTCCGTGCTGTGCGGAGTTCAGTGCCTTGCCGAGCAGTTGTCGTTGAAGAACGGAACGACCGAAGCGGTTTTTGATGAGCGCGGTCTTGTGGCAGTTCGCCATGCTGCCAGCGCGGCGAAGATCGAGTTCACGCAAGATGCCTGGGACTTGACGATTGATGGGCGGGAGCTGCGCAGCACGGAGACTACTTCGGCTGTCTCGCGTGCAGGCGTCGATAGCGTCATCTACCGGTACCAGTTTGGAGCGATCGAGATTGAGGCAGTCTACCGGCTGAAGCCAGACTGGGGATTTGTCAGCAAGGAATTACGCGTCACACGCACGTCAGCGGAGAGTTTTGTAGTGCAGGCGGTGGTGCCATGGGATGTGCAGGTGAAAGGAGCGGTTGAGTCTGAGTACACACCGTCAACCTATACACCGCAGTTTGGTGCGACCATTGCCCAGAGCCGCGCAGACCTTCCGGGTAAGGACTACGGAGCGTTCTTACGCTTCAGTGAAGGCTACGGGAGCTTTTTCACAGTGCAGAACCCATATCTGAATGTTGCCTGGAACGGCGGTGCGCTACGCATTTCGTACGCGCCGGAGATGGCGTGGCGGCAGGAGTGGGGCACGTTCGTCTCGGATGCAGCGTGCCTCGGTGCGTATCGTTTGAGCGGAGAGCGGCTGCCGCGCGAGATGGTCACTGAGTGGCATCTGCCGCCCGCACAAATGCAGGCAGACGGCATGGACCGCGCAGAGATTGATGCATTCACTTCGTGTGTGCGCGCGTATCTGCAGCATCCGGCGCCGCAGCCCACCAGCGTGGAAGTGGGATGGACGCTGAACGATTATCAAATTGATGCAGGAACGAAAGAGGGGCGTGCGGAGTACAAGCGCGTCATCGACACAACCTCTGATCTTGGCATAAAGACACTGCTTTACGCACCGGGCAACTCCGCAGTCTCTGACCGCACGAAGAGCGTCGATACCTGGAGCTGGGAGTATGTGCTGTGGCTCGGGTTGGGCGAGAAGATTCGCAAGGGTGAGTGGAATCCCGACAAAGATGCGTTGCCGCCGAGCGTGACCGAGATGCTGGCGTATGCGAAACAGAAGCACGTTGGGTTACTCGCGTATGTGTATCCGTCGGTGCCGTTCGCTGCAAATTCATCGTGGCTGGTCAGGCGCGAACGAGACCATGAGACCGTGCCGGAAACGGGTGCCGCGCCCGTGTATGCGACGCTGGCGTCGCGCGAGTTGCAAGACTATCTCATTCACAACCTGGTCACTTTCCAAAAGCGCACCGGGATCGCCGGGTATTCGTTCGACTACACGTGGCTCAACCTGCCTGGCAGCAGCAGCTACGCGCAGTGGTATGGATGGCGCCGCGTGATGGAAGCGCTGCGTGAAGCTGATCCAGATATCGTGATCGACGGGCGGCAGTCGTATCAGCTTTATGGACCGTGGAGCTGGCTCGCGGGCAGCTATCCGCATCCGACTGGTAATGATGAGCAGGCCGAGAGCTTCAAGCCGTTTCCCGATCTGCACTTCGATCGCGTGTCGGCGAACCGCACGCGGTTTGTGAACTACTGGTATCGCAACTACCAGTTCGCTCCAACCGAGGTGGTGCCCGGATATGCGGGGCACCAGACGGAGCGTTCGCGCGACGTGAGTGTACCGAACGAGAAGCCGGGTGATTCCGAGATGATGTACACGCGCTTCAAGCCGCGTGACTGGGATTATCTCGGGTATCAATATTCATTTCTCTCCTCGATTGCCACGGGCGGATGGAACAACGTGGTGAACATGATTCCTGCTCGCGATTCAGAGGAGCTGCGCTGGTTTTCGGCGAAGGACGGGGCATGGATTCGCGAATGGCTTGGGTGGACAGTGAAGAATCGCGAACTGCTCAGGCATACTCGCACGATTCTCGATCAGCCTGCGCTGGGGCACGTGGATGGAACGTCGGCAATCGTCGATGGGCGGGGCTTCCTCTTTCTGTTTAATCCGAACTACAAGCGGATGCCTGCGAAGCTGCGGCTGGACGCAACGATTGGCTTGAACTCCGGCACGCACGTGGTCTTGCGGGAGGTCTATCCGCAGGGAGGGCGTTTGATTGGTAAGCCTGGCGAAGGCGTTTGGGAGAACGGCGATGAAGTCGAACTCGAACTGGATGGCACCAGCGTGACGGTGATCGAGATTTCTCCGGCGCAGACCGCGGAGCGTGCGGAGGTCTTCAACGCTGCAGGTGCGCAGGCTGTACTTGCTGGCACAGAACTGAAACTTACACATGTTGCAGGCGAGCCCGGAACCGCGCAGCGTGTAGGTGTTCTGCTGCCTGCCAGCGCGCACGTAACACACCTGACAATTAACGGGGAGGAAAGTACATTCACTCAGAAGGGAAGCTATGTTGAGGCGAACGTGAAGTTTGACGGCACGCGCTTCAGGCAAGCTGAACAAGTTGATTTGAAGCTGACTGCAGACGGCGCGCTGGCGGGGGACTTCATCGTACCGCAGCGGATATTCGACGAGATCGAGCAGCGTAAGAAACGGTGGCCGATCGCCTGGGCAGATGAGGAGCGCGAATCGACCTGGCTCGTCCCCGGTCGTCTCTTGCTGTTTGTGCAGCTGGCTGACGGGCGAGACAGCGCCGATGTAACAGTGCGGCTGGATGGAGAGCCGTTGAAGCTGATGCCTGCGTACTCGTCGGGCCGCGTCTCGCCGCCGTGCTTCGTCGGCTTCTACGCCGATTTGTCGAAGATAGCACCGGACCGCAGCCATAGAATTGAGGTGCGCACGCAAGGGATAGAACCAGGGCAGTTGCAGGGTGTGTTCTTCGACAACGTGACACCGCAGGCGACGGAAGCGCTGACGGCGCGTGAAAAGTAAGCAATCGACTGGGAGTGGATCAGCAGAGGATGGCAGGAGTGCAAAGATCGGATGTGCTGCGCAGCGTGTGCGTGGTTGCGCAGCGCGGTCTTTTGCTCGCGCTGCTTGGCGCAGCAGGCCTTGCCTGTGGCCAGCAGCAGCGCGCAGATGTTGGCCCGATTGTGCGCCAGTTGCAGGCAGGTGATTACAAGCAAGTGCTGCAACTCTGCAAGGCGGCGCTCGCAAAGTCTCCGGCAGATTATCGTTTGTGGACATTGCAGGGCATGGCGCTTGGCAGCCTGAATGAAACGCCGCAGGCACTTGAGTCCTATCAGCATGCCTTGCGCTTGTCGCCGGAGTACTTGCCAGCGCTTGAAGGGGCGGCGCAGACGGAGTTTCAGGCGGGGCGGCCCGGGGCACGCGCACTGCTCGAGAAGATCTTGACGCGCCGGCCGCAAGACCAGACGACACACGCGCTGTTGGGAGTTCTGGATGCGCGCGCCGGCAAGTGTGAAAACGCAGTGGGGCACTTTGAGAATGCCGGTGCAGCGCTGGGGCATGATCCTGAGGCGCTTGCAGCAGAAGGCGTATGCCTTGCAGCGCTGAATCGCAATGAAGATGCCATCAATGCCTTCGCGGAGCTGGTTGTCGTGGTGCCAGCTTCGCAGACTGCGCGCTACAACCTGGCACTGGCACAGTGGAGTGCACACCGTGCAGACGATGCATTGGCGACGTTGAAGTCCGAGATTGAGAGTGATCAGCCTGACGCGGACGCGTTGACGCTCGCGGCGGAGATCGCAGAGTCTCAGGACGACACGACACACGCTGTGGAGCTATTGCGGAAGGCGCTTGAGGTTGACCCAAAACATATGGATGCCTACATGTCGTTTGCGGCGCTTTCGTATGACCATGCTTCGCCTCAGGTGGGCGTGGACATGTTGGACTTCGGGTTGCATCAGCTGCCTCGCGAGCCGCGCTTGTATCTTGTGCGCGGAATCCTGCTGACACAGGTGGGCGAGTTTGGACGCGCGGCAGACGACTTTGCAGAGGCGAGCAGGCTCGATCCGCATCTGCAATTTCTGGCGGTGGCTGAGGGGTTGGTTCAGTCGCAGCAGCACCACTCTGCGGAGGCTCTTGCGCAGTTTCGCGCGGCGGTAAAGGCGCACCCGAACGAAGCGATGGCGCATTATCTGCTGGCGGAGGCGCTGAACGGTGAAGGGAAGCAGCCCGGCACGCCGGAGTATAAGGAAGAACTGGCTGCGGCGATGAGCGCGGTGCGATTGGATACGAATCTGACGGCGGCTCGCGATCTGCTCGCATCGATCTATTTGGAGAATGGACGGACCGCTGACGCAATCGAGCAAAGCAGGATCACACTGAAGCAGGAGCCGAATGATCAGCAGGCTGTCTACCACCTGATTGTTGCGCTTCGGAAGACGGGAGACAAAGAGCAGATTGCGCCGTTGCTCAAACGGCTGATGGAACTGCGCGCCGATCCGAAGGGGAGGCAGGATCACGCCAAGCGTTTCCGGCTGAATGTGGAGCAACGGGCAGCCAAATGACCTATGCCATGCGCAGGTGGATTCATGTAGGATTCTCGACAAAGAAAATTCAGGACAAATGCATGCTCAGAAAAATAGCTGTTGGGGTGGTAACGATACGCTTACTGTGTTTAGCGGGGTTTGCGCAACCGGGACCGAACGAAAGCCTGCGCGCGCCGGCGACGCCGCTGATTACGCACGATCCTTACTTCAGCGTGTGGTCGAACACGGATCGTTTGACCGATGGCCCGACGCGGCATTGGACTGGCGCGGAGCAACCGCTGAACGGGTTCATTCGCGTGGACGGCAAGAACTACCGCTACCTGGGCGATGCGAATGATGAGATTCCTGCCCTTGAAGAAGTGAATCGGACGATCACGCCGACGCGCACGATGGTGACGCTGCGCAGTGCAGAGATCGAGCTGAAACTGTGCTTCCTGACACCGGCGTTTCCGCAGGATCTGGAGCTGATGGCGCGGCCGGTGACGTATGTGTCGTGGACGGTGAGTTCGCGCGACGGTGCGGCACACGATGTGGCCGTGTACCTGGACGCATCTGGTGCAATTGCCGTTGACCGGCAGAATGAGCCGGTAGTGTGGTCGCGCGGGGAGCTTGCGGGGATGAAATTGCTGCGTGTTGGATCGCAGCGGCAGCCAGTGCTGGAGAAGTGGGGAGATAATCTGCGCATCGATTGGGGCGCGTTCTATTTGGGCATATCTGTAAACGATGCGCAAACGCTTGCAGGCAACGCAGATGATCGAGAGGCCTTTTTGAAGACGGGCGCATTGCCCAAAAACGATGACCTGGACCAGCCGCGCATGCCGCAGAGCCGGTATCCTGCGCCGCCGCTGTTGGCTGTGGCCTTGCCGCTGGGCAAGGTGACGGGCACGCCGGTTGAGCGGCATGTTCTGGCCGCTTACGACGACGGCTATTCGGTCGAGTACATGCATCAAAAGTTGCTGCCGTACTGGCGCAAGGGCTCAAAGAGCTTTGCAGAGATGTTGGAGAAGGCTGCGAGCGAGTATCCGGCGCTAGTGAAGCGTGCAGAGAGTTACGACGCGGAGTTGGAGCGCGACCTGACGGCAGCTGGCGGGCCGGAGTACGCGACGATCAGCGTGCTTGCGTATCGACAGGCGATTGCCGCGCACAAGCTGGTGGAAGACGCAGATGGCGTGCCGTTCTTCATGCCGAAGGAGAACTTCTCAAACGGGTCAATTTCGACAGTGGATGTGCTGTATCCATCGGCGCCGATGTTCCTGCTACTGAACCCGAAGCTGGTGGAGGCGCAGCTTGAGCCCGTAATGCGCTACTCCGAGACGCCGCACTGGAAGTTTCTCTTTGCGCCGCACGATCTGGGCGTCTATCCGCTGGCCAATGGGCAACTCTACGGCGGCGGCGAGCTGACAGAGGACAACCAGATGCCGGTGGAAGAGACTGGCAACATGATCCTGATGATTGCGGCGATGGAGCATGCGGAGCACAACACCGCATACGCGACGCGCCACTGGCCGCTCATCACGAAGTGGGCGGAGTTTCTGCTGGAGAAGGGGCTGGATCCTGAGAACCAGCTCTGCACCGATGACTTTGCCGGGCATCTGGCGCATAACGCAAACCTCTCAATTAAGGCCATCGAGGCGCTGGCAGCCTACGCGCAACTTGCCGAGCAGCGCGGCGACCATGCGGCGGCGCAGAAGTACGGTGCGGCAGCGAAGCAGATGGCTGCGAAGTGGCTGACGATGGCTGACGATGGTGACCACTATCGACTGGCGTTTGACAAGACGGGAACGTGGAGCCAGAAGTACAACCTGGTGTGGGATGAGCTGCTGGGCTTGCATGTCTTCTCCCCGGAGGTGGCGCGGAAGGAGATCGCGTTCTACAAGTCGCACATGAATGCTTACGGCCTGCCGCTGGACAACCGCGCGACGTACACCAAGCTTGACTGGACGATCTGGACGGCGACGCTGGCGAAGGATCCGGCTGACTTCACCACGCTTGTGAAGCCAATCCTGCCATTCCTGAACAAGACGCCGGATCGCGTGCCGATGTCTGACTGGTACGACACGATCAGCGCAAAGCAGATAGGCTTCCAGGCGCGCTCGGTGGTGGGCGGCGTCTACATCAAGATGCTGGCAGACCCGAAGATGTGGGAGAAGTGGGTCGGGGAGTCACAGAACTAAGGTGCTCTTGCCTGCAGTCAATTCTCAGATCTTTGGAAATGCTTGGCGAGTCGATCGATTGGCTCTCGAAAAATGAATAAGAGGTATGCTGCCTGGCTGGAGCATACCTCTCGACCTTACTCAAAAATGAGGCAAGCCGCACCTTGTACGCCTGCAAATCGGCCTGCTTGTGCTGCGCGAATTATGGGCAGGCGTTTGTTGCCGAAGTGGAGCCGCGCTTTGACATGGTTCTGCACGTCGGCTACAAAGCTTTCATAGCCCTCGATGAGGCCGCCT
This sequence comes from Occallatibacter sp., assembly GCA_035563895.1. GTDB lineage: Bacteria > Acidobacteriota > Terriglobia > Terriglobales > Acidobacteriaceae > Telmatobacter. The sequence continues at coordinate 14,969 of DATMUN010000130.1, forward strand.
GAAAGCAGCACTGCTTCTGGATCGAGCAGGTTAAAAATATTGGCAACGCCTTCGGCAAGATCGTCAGAAAGTGTTGCGTAAGCCGCAACGGCGGCTGGATCGCCTTTGCGCGCCAGTTCGTTGATTCTGAGCGCAAGAGCAGCATCCGTCTCACCGTCGAGCACGCCGCCATGTTCGCGATAGGAGCGGAGCAGAGCCGCTGTGGAGACATAGGACTCAAGGCAACCGTTGCGGCCGCAATTGCAAGGACGCCCGCCTGTATGGATGACAGTATGTCCGATACTACCTGCGAATCCATGTTGCCCTCGCAGAAGCTTGCCTCCAGAGACAATACCGCCGCCGATGCCGGTGCCAATCGTAATGGCAACGAAGTCGGACAGACCGCTACCAAGTCCGAAATGCTGCTCTGAGAGCACGGCAGCCTGTGCGTCATTCACGACATAGACCGGGAGCTTGAACCGTTCCTGAGCAAAAGCGCGCAACTGGAATCCAGCCCAGCCAGGCAGATTATCTGTTGCGGCAAAGATGCTGCCGTCGCGCTCATCTACCGCGCCAGCTGTGGCAATGCCGATACCGGCAGGCTTGATCTTATCTGTAGCTGTCGCGCCGATAACACGCGCGATTACCTCAACCAGGCCGGAAGCAATGGCTACGCGGCCCTTTGCAGCATCCGTCGGCACCTGTTCTGTGAAAGACACTGTACCGTCCGGCGCCACCAGGGCTGCCTTGATCGAAGTGCCACCAATATCGACGCCGATAGCTGGCGCAGTGAGCGCTGGCCGAGAGAGCGCATGCGCAAAATTCCGCGCGATCACACCTGGTCGTGTAATCGCCGAGCCAACGATGACGCACCACGCGCCGCCGTCCACAGCGCGGCGCGCTTCTGTGGGCGTGGAGATATGGCCCTCAGCCAGGATGGGAACACGGAGATGGTTTGTCAGGCGTGCCAACAGGTTCCAGCTGAAGCTGTCATTACCACGCGTGTCTTCGGTGTAGCCATTCAGCGTAGTTCCGATGCAGTCGGCGCCTGCGGCTGCGGCGGCTTCCGCCTCCTCGAGAGTTGCGATATCCGCCATGACGGGTAGCCGCAGCTCATCGTGAATCTGCCGGATAATCTGCTGCCAAGGCTCTCCGTACGGCCACATGCGGCTTGTGCAATCGAGCGCGATGATTGAGGCACCCGCCT
>DATMUN010000131.1:0-3583 GCA_035563895.1 Occallatibacter sp.
CCACCCGCGGCCGCGCCAGCAGCCATACCAGCGGCTGTGACACGCATTCCAGAAACCCCACACGCAGCCAGTGAACCAGCCCCCACCACGGCCAATAAGGGTATACGCACTCGTCCGGTTCCACTGGGGCAGGCGAGGGAAGTGCCTCTTCCTCTCTTGCGCGTACCTCCCCAGCCACCCTCGGCGCCTCCGATCTCCGATTCCTGTCTTCCGGCTCCGGTTCCCCCGCCTGAACGCCATCCCTCAGCAGCGCCCGCAGCTCGCCCAGCGTCTGCACCCGGTCTACCCCCGCTCCCGGCCCACTCCCAAGCCGTTCTTCCAGCGCCGCTGCCAGTTGCACTCGTCCCAGCGAGTCCAGATGCAAATCTTCGGCGAGCCGCAGCCCATCGTCCGCCCCCGCCGCAGCCTCGCCCGTGATTCCGGCGATCAGCTCCAGCAGCCAATCCCCACGCCCCGTACCCACCGCTCCAGCCGCCGCACGTTCACTCTCCGCAAACGCCGCCACGGCCTTCCGCCGCACCTTGCCCGTCGAAGTACGCGGCAAGTCAGGCTCCGGCCACACCGCCCACCGATGCACCCGCTGGAACTCAGCAAGAGCAGCATTAGCGCCTTCGACGGCCAGCCGCGCCTCATCCGTTCCACCGCGCACCGCCAGCACCGCAAATGGCTCCGCCCCATTCGTCGTCTCCACCGGCACCACAGCCGAGGCGACAACCCCCGCCTGCTGGTCCAGCGCCGCCTCCACGTCCTCGGGGTGAATATTCACTCCCGCGGCCGTCACAATCACCTCGCTCTTGCGCCCCAGAAACCTGAGCTCGCCCGTCGGCTGCGTCTCGGCCACGTCGCCCGTTGCCAGCCACTCGTCCGCGCGCTCGTGCACAGCGCCGCCCGCCCAGGTCGCCCGCGAGATCATCGGCCCGCGCACCAGCACCTCGCCGTCCGGCCCAATCTTCACCTCGCGCCCCGGCAATGGCTTGCCAATCGTGCCTCGCGCCACACGGAATGGATGATTCAGCGTGATCAGCGCCGTCGTCTCCGTCATACCGTAGCCCTGCACCACCACAAACCCCAGCCCGTTCCAGAACTGCTCCAGCGGTCCCGCCAGCGCCCCGCCTCCCGAGATCAGTGCCCAGAACCGCATCCCCAGCATCCGGTGAATGTCCCGAAACACCCACCACCGCCGCAGCGCCTTCGCCCCTCGCGTCGCCTCCATCCGCACTGCAAGCTCAGGCTTCACCGCCTCCAGATGTGCTCGGACCAGCCCGAAGACCCGTGGCACCGCCGCCAGCACGTTGATGCGCTCTCGCCGGATTGTCTCCACCAGCCGCGCCGCCACCAGCCTGCTCTCAAAGTGCACCTCCGCCGCAAAGATCGCCGGAACCCACAGCCCCATCGTCTGCCCGAAGACGTGGCTCAGCGGCAGCGTATGCAGAAAGCGCAGCGGATGCACCAGCCGCTCAAACCGCATGTAGGGCCGCGCCCCGTCCTCAATTGGCCCCACCGAGGCCAGCACGTTCCCATGCGTGTGCACAACGCCCTTCGGATCGCCCGTCGTGCCGGATGTGAACAGAATCTGCAGCGGAGTCTCGCGGCCCAGACCCTCGATCGCGTCAGCCTCTCGCTCCGGCAGCGCCGTGGACCAGTCCTCAAACGCCAGCACAGGCCATTCCGCATCGGCAAGCCGCGCCAACAGCGCCGCATCGCCCGCCATCAGCTTCGGACGCACATCCAGCGCTACGCGCCGCGCAAACTCCACCGTGCCGTAAGCGTCCAGCGGCACCGCCAGCACGCCCCGCAGCATGCACCCATAGAACGCCGCAATCCACTCTGCCGAGTTCCCGGCCCACAGCATCACCCGGTCGCCCGCGCCAATGCCCCGGTCCTCGAGCAGGGCAGCAAAGCGGCCCGCCAGCCGCGCCAGCTCGCCATAAGTGGTCACGCGCCGCCGGTTCCCCTGCATCCGCACCACGGCCACGCCCCGGCCGAACCGCCGAAAATCGTCGAGATAGCTCCCCAGATGAGCGCGCATAGCTCTCTCCGGCAAGCTCATCCTAGCAGCGTCCTCAATCTCGTAAACAACGCCAACGCCAGATTTTCATTGCCTCGCCGCCAGCCCATTGTTATCGTGAGTTGCCCGCATTCCACCTTTCCCCCCTCGGTCTTCCCGGGCACCCAACCATACTGCGGAGGTCTCAATGGCAACGATCGCTATGCCGTCTCGACGGGGCAAACTGCACCCCGACCGAGTCTTCTACCCCGTGATGTGTCTCCTCGTTCTAATCACCATCTGGCTCGGCTTCGCAAAAACCTACTATGCCGCCGGACTTATCCGGGCTCACCTGCCCAGTCCGGTCATTCATGTGCACGCCGTCGTCTTCTCGCTCTGGCTCCTTACGCTCATTGTGCAGATTGCCCTGGTCTCCGCCCGCAAGGTCAAGCTCCACATGGCCCTCGGTCTCTGGGGATTCGGGCTCGCCGCCGTCATGGTGGTCATCGGCACCATCTCTTCTGTCAACTCGCTGCGGCGCGACATGTCGCCCCCGTGGTCCGGTCTGTCGGCCCTGACCTTTTTCGTAATTCCTTTATCCGCCATTGCTCTCTTTGCGGTCATGGTGGCATGGAGTTACGCCATGCGCCGCCGCCCCGACTACCACAAGCGCCTCATGATCCTCGCCAACATCGTCCTCCTCGATCCGGCGATTGGCCGTTTCCCCGACACCATTACGCCCATGGGGCCCATGACCCAGAGTCTGATCCTGTTTTCCTTCCTGGTCATCCTGATGGCCTACGACTTCTTCACCCTTCGGAAGGTGCATCGCGTTACCTGGCAGGGCTCGCTGCTCATCGCTGTCACGGTCCTGGCCAGAGTCCCCTTCGGCATGACACCTCTCTGGCAACACTTCGCCCAGTGGCTCCACGGTTGATCCGCTCCCGGCTGATGAACCCGCTATCCCCTTCGTAGCTGCCTGTGCGAAGGAAATTCGTTTTGACCGATTCGCCTGAGAGAGAATAGCGAGCCAAGGGCCGCGCGTGGCGCCTTTCGAGTACCGGTTTTGGCCGCTTTGTGAAAGGGCACGACTTCAGCCGTGCCCAAAGCAGGTCCCAGGTCGTATGGGCTTCAGCCCCTGTGTGTGACCGATGCCCTCAAGCGAGCGGCTAGCGAGCAGCCAGCTGCATGCAATGCCTTTCGCTTTACGTTCGCCAGCGGCAGCGCTATTCTCTCAGCAGCGCATGTCTCGCCCACCTGCCAAAACGCCCCCGGAGGCTGACCCCCTCAGCTGCTTCCACCCGGTGACGGCTGAGTGGTTCCGCGCCGTCTTCGACGAACCCACCGCCCCCCAGCGGCTCGGCTGGCCGGTCATCGCCCGCGGAGAGAGCGCCCTGATCCTTGCCCCCACCGGCACCGGCAAAACCCTCACCGCCTTCCTCTGGTGCCTCGACCGCCTCATGCTCCACCCCCGGCCCGAGGGTGCCGTGAAGGGTACCCGGATCCTCTACGTCTCCCCCCTCAAGGCCCTCGCCGTGGATGTCGAGCGGAACCTGCGCTCGCCCCTCGCCGGCATCTCCAACATGGCCCGCCGCC
>DATMUN010000132.1:0-5213 GCA_035563895.1 Occallatibacter sp.
CAGCGAAGCAACCCTGGCTGCGGTGGACTTCGGCCAGGAAGACGACATCACCGTGCTCACGCTGACCCGCCGCAGCAAGGACTACGCGGGAGCGACACAGCTGGTAGCCCCTGCTCTGCGGCCCGCCTGAGGGCACCACAGAAGCCTGCAAAAGCCGAATAATCCAAGCCGAGACACCTTTTTCCAGAAGTTCAACGAAGGGGCTGACTCGGCTTTTCCATCTGCATATGAATGAAAATAAATTACTTATCGATTCAATTCATTTTTATTAGCGTATTACGCTCATATTTTATGAATCATTTATGCTATAGTTCCATCAGATTAATTGCGCGGCCGGCAACGACTCTTGCCGACCCCTGACAAATCACCGCTCTCTGGAGGAATCAATCATGGCTACCTCTCGTTGGGATCCGTTCCGCGATGTCGTCACATTGCAGAGCCGCGTCAATTCGCTGTTCCGCGATGTCAATGAAGGCGACAGCCCGCTGACCACTGCCAACTTCGTGCCCGCCGTCGACATCTACGAGGACGCCGAGAAAGTAGTGCTCAAGCTCGAGGTGCCGGGCATTGAAGAGAAGGACCTGGACGTTCGCGTGGAAGACAACACGCTCACGGTGAAGGGCGAGCGCAAGTTCGACAAGGAAGAGAAGGAAGAAAACTTCCATCGCATCGAACGCCGTTACGGCAGCTTCTACCGCGTGTTTACGCTGCCTTCCACCATCAGCTCGGAGAATGTGCAGGCCGAGTACAAGGCGGGCGTGCTGAAGCTGGAGCTGAAGAAGAAAGCTGAGGCGCAGCCGAAGCAGATCAAGGTGAACATCGCCGCGTAACATGCGGCGGCTGGCTGCCTAGCCGCATCGGGCCGTAGGGCAGCCGGATTTCACCTGGCGCCGGGAGGAATCTGTTCCGTCCCGGCGCTTGCGCAGGAAGCGATGCAACCAGGGAAGTTTGATTCGTATCTTTCAGGATGAGGTCTGGACTTCGCGCTCGGGTGGCGAGATGCTGGGAGCGCAGAGGCGGACAAGGAGCAGACGCAGATGGCAATCCGTTGGGAAAAACTTACCGTGAAGTCGCAGCAGGCGGTGCAGCAGGCGCAGACGCGGGCAGCCGATTTTGGTAACCCCGAAATTCTGCCAGTGCATCTGTTGCTGGCGCTCGTCGAGGACCGCGAGGGCGTGATTCCCGCTGTGCTCGAAAAGATCGGCGTACCCACGGAGCGGCTTGAAAGCGACCTGCACACGATCGAGGAGAAACTGCCTCGTGTGGCGGGCGAATCTGCGCAGCCGGGCCTGAGCCTGGCGCTCAACAAAGTCGTTGACCAGGCCTTCCGCGAAGCGCAGAACTTCAAGGACGAGTACGTTTCGACGGAACACCTGCTGCTGGGCGCGGCGCACCTGAAGAGCGATCCGGCTGGCGCAGCTCTGGTGGCACTCGGCGCCTCGCACGACGCAATTCTGAAGGCGCTGACTGCTGTGCGCGGCACGCAGCGCGTGACCGACCAGAACCCGGAGCAGAAGTTCCAGGCGCTGGAAAAATATGCCAAGGACCTGACCGACCTGGCGCGGCGCGGCAAGCTCGACCCGGTGATCGGCCGTGACGAGGAGATTCGCCGCGTGATCCAGGTGCTGAGCCGCCGCACCAAGAACAACCCGGTGCTGATCGGCGAACCCGGCGTGGGCAAAACAGCCATCGTCGAGGGGCTCGCGCGCCGCATCGTGTCGGGAGATGTACCGGAGATTCTAAAAGACAAGCGCGTGATCTCGCTCGATCTCGGCTCGATGCTGGCCGGTGCGAAGTATCGCGGCGAGTTCGAGGATCGCCTGAAGGCTGTGCTCAAGGAGATCGAAGAGTCGAACGGTCAGATCGTTCTCTTCATCGACGAGTTGCACACGCTGGTGGGCGCGGGCGCGGCCGAGGGTGCGATCGACGCGAGCAACATGCTGAAGCCGGCCCTGGCGCGCGGCGAACTGCGGGCTATTGGCGCAACCACGCTGAATGAGTACCGCAAGTACATCGAGAAGGATGCTGCGCTCGAGCGCCGCTTCCAGATTGTCTACGTAGGCGAGCCGAACGTGGAGGACACGATCGCGATTCTGCGCGGACTGAAGGAGCGCTATGAATCGCACCACAATGTGCGCATCAAGGATGCGGCGATTGTGGCGGCGGCGACGCTCTCGCATCGCTACATCTCGGATCGTTTTCTGCCGGACAAGGCCATTGACCTGGTGGACGAGGCTGCGGCATCGCTTGCCATCCAGATTGGCTCAGTGCCGACGGAGATCGACCAGCTTGAGCGGCAGGCGACATCGCTTGAGATTGAGCGCGCGGCGCTGAAGCGCGAGACTGACGCGAACAGCCGCGGGCGGCTCGATGAGGTAGAGCGCGAGCTGGCAACTCTCAAGGAGCAGATCACAGCTCTGCGTGCACGCTGGACGAAGGAGCGCGAGGCGATTACGCGCATCAGCGAGTTGAAGAAGAAGATCGAGGCCTTGCGCTTTGAGGCCGAGGAGCAGACTCGCAAGGGCCAGCTTGAGCGCGCAGCACAGATCCAGTACGGCGAACTGCCCCGGCTTGAAGCGGATCTGAAAAAGCTGGACGCAGCACAGGACGGCAAGGACGGCGCAACGCGCATGTTGAAGGAAGAGGTTGACGAAGAGGACATCGCCAAGATCGTCAGCAAGTGGACCGGTATACCTGTGGTGCGCATGCTCGAAGGCGAGGTGCAAAAACTCGTGCACATGGAAGATCGCCTGCGCGAGCGCGTGATCGGACAGGATGCGGCGCTGAGCACTGTGGCGAATGCGATTCGGCGTTCGCGTGCAGGCCTGAGCGATCCGAAGCGGCCGATTGGTTCATTCATCTTTCTCGGACCGACAGGCGTGGGCAAGACGGAGACGGCGCGTGCACTGGCTGAGTTCCTCTTCGACGACGAGCAGGCAATGGTGCGCATCGACATGAGCGAGTACATGGAGAAGCACGCCGTGGCGCGGCTAATCGGCGCACCTCCGGGATACGTGGGCTACGACGAGGGCGGACAGTTGACCGAGGCTGTGCGGCGGCGTCCGTATGCTGTGATTCTCTTCGATGAGATCGAGAAGGCACATCCGGATGTCTTCAACGTGCTGCTGCAGGTGATGGATGACGGACGGCTGACGGACTCGAAAGGGCGCACGGTGGACTTCAAGAACACGGTGCTGATCATGACATCGAACCTTGGGGCTGCTGCGCTAACCGGCGACGCACTCAAGAGCGACCATGACTTCGACCAGGCGCGCGAGAGCGTGATGCGTGTGCTGCGTGAGCACTTCCGTCCGGAGTTCCTGAACCGCGTGGATGACATGGTGATCTTCCGGCCGCTGGGCCACGCGCAGATGGACGCGATTCTCGACCTGCGGCTCGCCGACCTGAGCAAGCTGCTCGAAGACAGGCAGATCTCGCTGGAGCTTACCGACCCAGCGCGGCAGCTGATCCTGGCAGCTGGCTCCGATGCCGCCTACGGCGCACGCCCATTGAAGCGGGCACTGCAGCGGATGGTGCAGGACCCGCTGGCCATCAAGATCCTCAACGGCGAGGTGCTGCACGGCGAGCATGTGCGCATCGACGCGGACCGCAACTCAAATCAGTTGCGGTTTGAACCGATGACGCGCGAGGCAATGGCGTAACCACTTGCGGTGGGCAGATGCGCCTACGGCGCGATAACATTGCATATTGGAAGGCCCTCTTCGGAGGGCCTTTTTTATTGCCGTAGATCGACGAGTGTTGCGCCCTGGCCGCCTTCGTTTTGCGGAGCTTCCTCGATGCCGGCAACGTGGGGATGGCTTTTCAGGAACTCGCGCACGCCGCGGCGGAGGATGCCTGCGCCATGTCCGTGGATCACGCGCACACGCAGCAGGCCGGCGAGGAATGCGCGGTCGAGATATTTTTCGAGTTCTTCGGTGGCTTCGTCTACCGTGCGGCCGATCAGGTTGATCTCCATGCGCATGCCGTCAGTAGATTCGCTCATCACGCTTACGTGCACGTTTTTCTGACGGCGTGCGGCGGCCAGCGGGTCGTACTTCGGCGCAGTCTCGGCGGGCTTCTGCGGCGCAGCAAGATCGCTGCGCTTCACGCGCATCTTGATGGGACCCAGCGCGACTTCGAAGACGTCCTTCTCTACTTCGCGCTGCACAATGGCGACCTTGTTCATCGACTTGAGCAGCACCTTGTCTCCAGTGGTAACGTGGCGCAAGAGGTGCGGCTCTGCATGCTCGTCCCCCTGATCGGCGCCGGTTCTATGAGCGACAACCGCCTGGTTGAAGCTCTCCTGGAACTCGCGCCGCAGGCGGTTGATGCGCCGCTCAGACTCTTTCGAGATCTTTTGCTGCGCCACGCGATCCTCGACAGCGCGCACGTTCACTCGCATCTGAAACTCGAAGTCTTTGAGCAGTGAAGCAAGCTTCTGCTCGAGCTCGCGGATGCGATTGCGCAGTTCCACGTCACCCTCGCGTGCCAGCTTCGCACGTTCCTGGTTGAGCGCGTACTGTTGCTCGCGTGCAGCCTTCTTCTCCAGATCGAGGTCGGCCAACTCCTTGTGCAGACGGTCGAGGAAGCGCGCAAGATCTTCCTGCTGCGAGCCGAGACGCTCACGCGCTGCGATGATGATGGTGGCATTCAGCCCCAGGCGCTCAGCCGTGAGGATGCCTGCCGATGCGCCGGGCACGCCGAGACGCAGATGATAGTTGGGCACGAGCGTGATTTCGTCTACGCCTGCTGCTGCGTTAAGCACGCCCTGCGTGTTTGCCGCGTAGACCTTGAGCGAGGTGTGGTGTGTGGAGATGAGCGACCACGCGCGCGCTTCGCGGAAGAAGTTTGCGACAGCTACGGCCAGCGCTGAGCCCTCTTCCGGGTCAGTAGCAGAGCCCAGCTCATCGAGCAGTACAAGGGAGCGCTCGCCAGCCAGTCGCGATAGGCGATCGAGGTTGACGATGTGCGCGGAGAAGGTCGATAGCTCGGCCTCGATGGACTGCGCATCGCCGATATCCGCAAGGAACGCCGTGAAGACGGGAAAGCTTGCCGACTCGGCTGGTACCGGGATGCCAGCCTGCGCCATCATCGCCAGCAATGCGGTGGTCTTGAGTGTGACGGTCTTGCCGCCTGTGTTCGGTCCGCTGATGATGAGCTGGCGCTGCTCGCTGGTGAGCTCAAGCGTGAGCGGTACTATGTGGCCGCCGCTC
>DATMUN010000133.1:0-3584 GCA_035563895.1 Occallatibacter sp.
GCGTTTATCGCCACGGGGGGCTATACGAAGGACGGCCGGATCGTGGTGGCACACAACAACTGGTCGAGCTACGCGGACGGCGAGCGCTGGACGATCATCTTCGACATCAAGCCTGCGCATGGGCATCGGATGGTGATGGACGGCGAGCCGGGCGTGATCACGAGCGAGGATGACTTTGGGCTAAATGACGCCGGGCTGATGATTACTGAGACGACGATCACGCAGTTCGCGGGATGGAGCGAGGAAGGCATTCCAGAGTTCGTGCGCTCGCGCAAGGCAATGCAGTATGCCGGTTCAATTGATGAGTATGTCGCACTGATGAAACAGGGCAACAACGGCGGCTATGCGAACGACTGGATGATCGGAGACCGCAAGAGCGGAGAGATTGCCTACCTGGAGCTGGGTCTGAAGAACACGCCGGTGTGGCGCTCGAAGGATGGCTACTTCATCAGCTCGAATTTTGCGCGGGACCCGGCGCTTATCAAGAACGAGACGGACGGATTCGATCCGACGAACCTGGCCAGCTCACCGAACGCGCGGCGCGTGACCTGGGAAGACAAGATGGCGCAGTCGAAGGGGCGCATCGACGTGGAGCTGGCTGAGCAGTTCCTAGGCAGCCACGAAGATAGCTACACCGGCAAGGTGAATGCGGACTCGCGTTCGCTGTGCGGGCACATCGACAGGGATGAGAAGGGGGTTCCGGAGTGGGATGATCCGCCGTTCTATCCGGATGGCGCGGTGACTGGGAAGGTAACGGACTCTGAACTGGCTGCGCACCTGGGGATCATCGCGCGCGCGGGGCATCCGTGTGGTGAGGACTTTCTGGTCGATCCGTTTATGGAGGCTCACCCGGAGTTCAAGTACCTGAAGCCGATCCTGAAAGACATGAAGGCTGGGCCATGGATGGCATTTCGCGCAGGCGAGAGCCGCTGAGCGAAGGGGTCGCTGCAAACGATTGTGCAATGGGTAGAAAAAACAGGGACCGACGGAAAGCTATCGGGATGGGGAGATGCTTTAAAGGCTTGAATGTTGTTTCAGGAGGCCCGGAAAATGGCGAACCCCCTGAAAGCTAGTAACGACCGCGTCCTCCGCCACCAGAGCCTTTACGCGCTGAATAGCAGTCACGGCAGAATACGGGACGGTCTCCGCGCGGCTCAAAAGGAACCGTGGTCGGCTGACCGCAGCCGGAGCAGATTACTGGCGTCCCTTGCGAGGGAGCCGAACGGTACCCGGAACCCCCCTGGTCATTCTTCTTTGCGATACGGCATGCTTTGCAGCGTTTAGGAGTTGAAAAACCGCGTTCCTGGAAGAACGCCTGATCGGCAGCGGTGAACGTGAAATCCTGACCGCAATCGCTGCAAGTGAGTTGAATATCTCCAGCCATGGGGTTTCCTCGTGTGGTGATTGTACCTTTCCGAGAGTTTTTCTCAAACAAAGATTATCTCTTATGGAAGAGAAAGTTAAGCTGGTAAATGCTTACTTGAAGGTAGAAAAAGATACAGCGGAAGCCGTGAAGATGGCGACAGCTGGGACAGTTCGTTTGTCTACAGTAGGGCAAAGTTGCGTTCTACCCAGGATGCTGTGGAGTGGGCTGAGAGGGATGTTGAAACAGGGAGTCAGGGCGCGTTGACGGTTGTTTTGCTGATTGGATCGCTCGGCATGGGCGGCGCGGAACGGCAGGTGATCGAACTTGGTGAACGGCTGCGTTCACGCGGTCACCGGGTTGCGGTGCTCTCCCTGGCCGGGGCGAAGCCGCAGGAATGGCAGACGAGCCTGGATGTCGTGCGGTTGGGGATGACGCGATCGCCCATAGCGGCTTTGGCGACGCTGGCTCGAGCATATCGCTTTCTGGACGGATTTCGTCCGGATGTGGTGCACAGTCACACGAAGCATGCCAATCTGGCGGCACGATTTTTGCGTCTGACGGGTGCTGCGCGGCGTGTGGTGTCAACGCTGCACTCGGTGCGGGATGGCGGACAGGGCCGATTGCTTCTGTATCGGTGGACGGATGCGCTGGTGGCGCACACGACGGCGGTGAGTGAGGCGGTTGCGGAGAGGTATGTGCAGGCGCGGGCGGTGCCGCGGGAGAAGTGCTCCGTGGTGACGAATGCGATCGACACGGGGTTGTTTTGCCCGGATGCTACGCGGCGGGCAGAGACGCGTACGCAGTTCGGCGCGGGGAAGACCTTTGTGTGGCTGGCGGCGGGAAGGGTTACGGAGGCGAAGGACTATCCGAATCTGCTGGAGGCATTCCGGCGCGTGAGGGAAGCAGAGGTGAATGTCGAGTTGTGGGTCGCGGGAGAGGGTGGGGAACGGATGGCAGCGCAGCCGAGCGTTCGCTGGCTCGGGCTGCAACGCGATATGGCGGCGCTTTTCGATGCGGCGGATGGGTTTGTGTTGTCGTCGGCGTGGGAGGGGTTGCCGCTGGCGGTGGGTGAGGCGATGGCGATGGAGAAACCCGTGGTTGCAACGCGGGCCGGCGGCGTTGCGGAGCTCGTGGGAGAGTGCGGAGTTCTGGTGGAGACGCGGAATGCAGAGGCGCTGGCGGCGGCAATGTCGGGAGTGATGCGCGCCGATGATAAGACGCGAGGCGAGCTTGGGCAGTCTGCGCGGAAGCGCGTCGAGAAATTATTCAGTTGGGACGCAAAGGTAGTGGAGTGGGAACGGCTGTACGAGCGAGTGATTGAACATCGCTAAATGAAAGAGGGGCCGCTCAGTGAGAGCGGCCCCATCGTTTGATGGTGGCTAGAACGAGAACGAAGCCTGGAGCTGGATGCGGCGCACCGCGGAGCTGGTGGGCGATGCGAACATGCCGCGGGCAAGGCTCTGCGAGTGACCGAACGTGGTGCCGGCACTCATGGTGTCAGTCGAACCGTCCCACGTAGGAATCACCGTGCCGGACGGCGTGCCATAGTTCACGTTGTTGAACAGGTTCATGGCTTCGACGCTGAAGCTCAGGTTGTACTTGCGATCGGAGCCGCCGCCGAACATTCCGCGCGGAGGACCGCCGCCGCCGCTGAGTCCACCAGGGCCGAGGCCTCCACCGGGACCACCACCGCCACGGCCACCTCCCGGAGGTCCACCGCCACCGGGGCCGCCGCGCATGCCGTCTTGATTATTGGCGGACTGAGCCTTGGGGCCGATGCCCATGGAGCGGCTGATGCGGAGATTCAGAGAGACTGCGGCGGGGCCGTTGCCGAGGTTGGAGGCAATGGGTGTGTAGCCAAGGTCGGGCATGGTGTCGAGGCAGCCATAGGAAGTTTGTGCATAGCGCAACGTCGAAGAATCGGTCGAGCATGCGGAACTGTCGGCGGCTAGGCCGGGACGGCTGTTGTAGTAGTTGTCGCCGGTGAGGTCGTTAGTGGTGACGATGTTGTAGGGCTTGCCGGACTGCGCGACGAGGAATGGGTTGAAGCGAATATTCCACGGAGCGGTGATGTTGCCCATGAGGAAGAGCATGTTGGTGGACGCGAAGGATGCGCGGCCGTAGTCCTGATTGATGTTGTAGGAGTTGGACGCGGTGCCGCCGGCGCCGTTGGTGTGCGCGCGGGTCCAGTTGTAGAAGCCGAACAGGCTGAAGTTCG
>DATMUN010000134.1:0-2032 GCA_035563895.1 Occallatibacter sp.
GGTGACCTCCACGGCAACGTCAGCCGAATTGGTCTTGGGCAGCGGTAGATCGGTGGTGACGAGTGGGTCCTTCACAAGCACCGGGCCGGATGCAGAGAGAAACACCTGGCGCCAGATGCCGGTCTCGCGATCGCGAATCGCAGGCAGCCAGTCCCAGCCGATGGCGCACAGGAAGGTCGGGCCGTCGATGGCGGATTCACCGCCATTGAGCCCGATCCCATCGCGAATAGTGTGCTCGTGCGAGACGCCGGGGTGTGGCTGCGGCGAAACATGAACGGCAACGATGGCCGTCTTGCCGGGCTTGACCAGCGACGTGATGTCGAACTTGCCGCGGATGAAGGCACCGCGTGTGGTGCCAACCTGCGTCCCGTTCACCCAGATTTCGGATGAGTAGTTGATGCCGTCGAAGTTGAGCCAGACGCGGCGACCCTTGTAGGCCTTGGGAACCTGGACGGCGACGCGATACCAGTAGGTGCCGCGCGCCAGGCTCTCGGGAATGCGCTCGGGGCGATTGTTCTCGCCGTAGAGAGGCTCGGGATAGACACGGTTGTTTACCAGCGTAGTGAGCACCGTGCCGGGAACAGTTGCGAAGTACCAGCCCCGTGGGCGGAAGGCGCCAGTGGAGAGCTGCGCTCCGGCTTCGCTGACCTTCGCGGCATCCTGTAGCTGCCAGCCACTGGAGATCACAACCGGAACTGGCGGAGCAGAGGATTGCATGGCAAATCCAATGGCTGATGATGCGGTGAAGACTAAAAGAAGGGAGAAAATGAAGCCGACTACTTTCTGCACGGATCACTCCAAGACGACGGGACCAGCCCGCGTGGATCACAGAAGCCAAACTTCGCATACCGGCTAAAAAACCGGTGCGATATCGTTACCATAGAGCGCAAAAACGCCCCCGCAAATCGAGGCCGGCTCCAGCACACCCATTCTCGCTCGTTCCACGGCAGTTTGTCCCGCGCTTTCCGAAAACAAATTGTGCGAAGCGCGTTGAGCTAACCAACCGTCTTCTTTGAGCGCGCTCCTCGCCAATAGAGCGCAAGGCCGATGAGCACGGTAACCAGCGTTCCGCCGACCAGGCGCAGCTCGAAGAAGAGCTTGTTGGCCGAGTCACCCGGCGGCACCAGCGAAACGAGAATGCCCACCAGCACGACCAGAAAGCCAAGCCCCCCGCAGATCCAGACACCGGCGCGGCCGCCTGGCACCAGCACGGCATGCGGATTCTCGGCGCGGTCTTTGCGGTGGGCCAGCTTGATGATGGCGGCGAACATGTAGAGGAAGGGGATGAAGTAGAGGATGATCGCCGCGTCGACCACGAGCTGGTAAGCCTCAATCACATTCTTGCTCTTGATCTGGCTGGCGAGCAGAATGGCCCCGGACAGGCCCGCCTGCACCAGGATCGAAACCCACGGCGTCTTCCAGCGTGGATGAATTTTGCCGAAGGCCGAGGGAAGGTAGCGGTCGATGCCAACGACGAACGGCACACGTGCAATGCCCGCCACCGTGCTGCCTACGCCTCCTGCATTGCCTGCCGTGACAAGGATGGCGGCGGCGATGCCGAGGAAGCCGATGCCCAGTGCGGTAGAGCCAACCGAAATCGCATGGAAGACGCCGCTCTGCGGATCAATGTCCGAAGCTGGCGCGAGCGAGAGGATGGCAAACGTGCCCATGATGTACATCAACGCGATGAGCGCACCGGAGCCGAAGACAGCGCGGGGCAGCGTGCGCTGCGGATCACGCACCTCCTCGCTCATGGCCGAAACCAGTTCGAGCCCGGTGAAGGCGAAGGCAATCTGCGACCAGAAGTTGACCGTGTCCCAGTTCCATGTCGGCATCATGTTGTGCAGCGTGAAGTGTGTGGCTGATCCGTGATGCACATAAAGAACCGCGGCCACGCCAAGCAAAATGACCAGAGGCGCGTAGGTGCCCACGCCGCCTGCGTTCTGCAGCCACTTGCCGATATTGAGACCGATGATATTGAGCACGACCGCAACGCCGAGCAGCCCCAGAGAAACGGTCAGCAGGAAGGGCC
>DATMUN010000135.1:0-2800 GCA_035563895.1 Occallatibacter sp.
CAGCACCCGGCCATACGCATAGTGCACGAGCGGATAGTGCGGCGCACGCCGCAGCACATTTTCAAACTCCGTCTTCGCCGCCTCGTACTGCTTGGCGCCGCTCAGGCAAGCCCCACGGCCCACATGCTGCACCACCATCCCAGCTTCTGTCGTCGAGCTCGGCGGCACCGCATCACGCATGCGGAGTGCCACCAGCCCAAACGCGCCAGCCAGTTCGCCCGAGCGCACGCCCTCCAGGCATAGCGACGCAAGCGCTGCCTTCGCGCCCTCGAACTGCCCCGCCCGTTGCAGCAGCAAGCCCTCGTGATACAGCACCACATCGCGCAGCTGCGTGTTCTCCAGCACGCCTAGCGCCTTCGCCGCTTCGATATCTTTCAGAGCCTTCTCTGCCTGCCCCTGCTCAAACTCGCACAGACCCAGCATCGCCCGAGCCGTCCCCTGCTTCGGGTCCAGCGCCACCACCTTCTCAAACTCCAGCTGCGCCTCGGCAAAGCGATCCGCGTCGTAATCCAGCGTGCCTAGCGACCACCAACCCTCGCTCCACTTCGGGTTCAGCGCGAGCGCACGCTTGTACAGCTTCGCCGCGTCATCCGCACGCCCTGCCTCTCGCGCCTCTGCCGCCCTCTTGGCAAGCGCGTCAAACTGCGCCGGACTCTGCTGTGCGCGATGCGTTTGCGCTGCTGCCCCGCGGCACGCAAGCGCCAGCAGCACTGCAAGGGCCCAACCGCTCCGGCGTTCCATCAGCTTTCCCATTCGATCCGCAATCCACGTCCACTCTAAACCGGTTCCAGAATAGATGCCGCTCGCAACCTGCGACCAGCAGCGGCATTTCCTGCAAGAAAATACCGCCTTGCACAACCCCAACAAGCGCGCGGAATTTCTGGAGTTGGCCACATAGAAATGCCGCCGGTGCTGCGTTCTCTCTTGCAAACGCAACCACGGCGGCAAAGGTACTGCACAGATCCCGCCCTGTCTCTTATTCAGAGGCCGGGCGGGGTTGGTCACAGGGTTAGAACTTGAAGTGAGCTTCCATCTCGATCGTGCGCGATCCAAGAACGGTGTTTGCGCGGCCGAAGTGACTATCGGTGATCGTGCTGTCCACGCTGCTCAGATTCAGCTGGTTGAACAGGTTGTAGGCGTTGGCGCGAATCTCGAAGCGAGCGTTCTCGCCCAGTACCTTCATATGCGGCAGCCCAAAGGCCTTGGTCGCTGTGAAGTCCGTGTCCCAATAGCGCGGTCCGTAGAACGCGTTGCGCTTGGTTCCCGGAACAGAGGGCAATGCGCCCGGCGTCGGAGCCGTACCGTCGGTCGGCCACGTTGTGCCCACTGGCTGCACCGGCATCGTGAAGTATGTCGAACCGCCGTCGGTGAAGTTGCCGTTAGCCTTCTTGAACGTGTCGGTGCTCTGGCTCGTGCCCGCATCGCCCGAGTAGGCAGACGGACGGAAGCTGCAAGCGCCGCTCGTTGAGGTGACCGCGCAGTTGCTGTTATAGGTCGGGTTGAACGGGAAGCCGGAGTGCCAGTTCATGATAGCGCTGAACGACCAGCCGCCTGCCACCTTCTCCATCCAGTTGTGCTCGCCGTGGAAGATCACCGGCGACCACAGACCCCAGAGCTTGATGGCATTGCGCGAATCCCACAGCGACGGTCCCCAGTTGTACCCGGGCAGGAACTCATAGTCCGGCGTGCCATACGCATTGGAAGCGCTGTCCATCGCCCTGGACCACTTGTACTGCGCGTCGACCTGGAACGAATGTGCAAACTGATGTTGCAACTCAGCCTGCAGAGCGTTGAAGTTCGAGTTTGCCGAATCCTCATACCAGTCGATGAAGTTCAGCTTCGGGTTGTAGGACATCTCGCCGGCGATCACCTTCGTGGCCAGCTTGTTGTTCAGGTTGGTCTGCATCGGCAGGTGGTGCCCGGTCGAGCCGTTATAGCCCAGCGTGGCCACCCAGCGATTGCCCAGGTCGTACTGGCCTTCCAGCGAGTAGCGATAGACATACGCGGTCCGAAGATCGTTCGGAAGGCCGGTCACCGACAGCTGCACATTCGCCGTGGGCAGATTGTTCGAGTTGAAATCGGTCACCATCGCCGAGTTCGCCGGGAAGGCGCCAAACGAGTACAGGTTGTCCGCCGTCGCGTACAAAATCTGGCTGCCGGTCAGCGTGCCGCTCGAAGCCAGGTAGGGCGGGTTGTTGCGGGTGTTGGTGGTGATGGCCATCTCCAGGCCGGTATAGCCAACGCCGAAGCCGCCGCGGATAACGAGCTTGCCGTTATTGCGCTCCGGGCTCCAGGCAAAGCCAATCTGCGGTCCGAAGTTGAACTTGGGCGCATTCACCTGCGAGCCGCCGAGCACAAACTTGATGTCCGTCAGCGTATTCGCGCCAGAGCCCAGGCGCAGGTTCGGTTCGTGGCCGTACTTCTCGGTCATGCCGCCGAAGTACTCCCAGCGCAGGCCGATGTTCACCGTCAGATTCGGACGCACCTTCCAATCATCCTGCGCAAAGAATGCAAACAGCTGTTCGCGGTCGTCCTTGCGGAAGGCGGAGGGCTTGCCAGTGGTCGGATCGAACGTGCCGCTCTCGCTCGAAGGGGCGTCGTTGATGAAGTCCCACAGGTTGTTGAAGTAGTAGGTCGGCTCTTCGTCCCAGGTCGGCTCATCCAAATAGGCCAGGCGTGTTGCCTGTCCGCCGAACTTCAGGTTGTGCGAGCCTTGTACCTTGGTCAGAGTGTCCTTGAAGTTCAGGGTCCACTGATCGAACACGGAACCCACCGAAGGCCCAAAAACGGTGCTGTTGTA
>DATMUN010000136.1:0-2414 GCA_035563895.1 Occallatibacter sp.
CTTTCTTGTTGCCGGCGAAGATCTCGTGACGGCCGTGCTCCTCGTACCACTTGGTGAGAGTGGAGGTCATGTGCATCTTCTCGATGATGTTGCGCCAGCCGACGCCGGTGTTGTACGCGCAGAAGCTGATTTCGCCTTCCTGCGTGGCGTAGGGGATGATGCACTGCTCGGTGCGGCGGAAGTCGTAGTTGAACAGATCCTGGAACCACATACCGGCGATAAACAGGAAGTTCCAGCGGTCCTGGCGGCGCTTCTTGATGTCTTCCAGCGTGCGGTCGCCCTTCACTGAGCCGTAGTTCTTGCCGGTAGCGTTGAAGGTCTTGTCCATCTTCTTCAGCATGTCGCTGATCTTGAAGTGCGTAGGCGACTGGAACGGATCGTAGTTGCGCATGAGCGCCAGGCCGAAGCCGATGACCGAAAGCCACTTGCCGCGGGCTGCGTCATTGACCTTGGCCAGATCCTTCGCCACCTGGTCCATGTGCAGGAAGGCGGTCACAGGAGCGGCTTCCTTGGTTTCCTTATCGATCATCAGCGCCATGCCGATGCCGCAGTTCGGGTGGCAGCCGCAGCTCAACTGGCCCCACTCCGCGCTCGGTCCGTGAATCAGGTCGGCCCAGTCAGAGAAGGTGCTCATGAACGAGATCGGGAACCAGTCGCGGGCCGGCTCGCCGAAACCGCACTGCTCCTTGATGTCGTGCGCCATGTGCGAGAGCGTGTAGCGCTGTGCGTTGCGGCGCTCGTCGCTGATGTCCTCGTCGCGGCCCGTGAAGCTGACCGGCTGGAACGACAGGAAGCTGATCTTCTTCGGGTTGTCGAGGGCGAACTTGATGATGCGGCCCACCTGCTCGTTGTTGATGCCGTTGATGATCGTTGTCACCGGCACAATCTCGACGCCTGCTTCATGCAGGTTGTTGATCGCCTGCAGCTTCACGTCGAACAGGTTGCCCACCTTGCGGTGCGAGTTGGCAGCGTTGCCGATGCCGTCGAACTGGAGGTAAACGTAGCGAAGACCAGCCTCAGCCGCGGCGCGGCAGAGTTCCTTCGACTTCGCAAACTCAATACCGTTCGAGGCAGCCTGCACGGAGTTGTAGCCAACCTTGCGCGAGTAAGCCACTGCGTCCAGGAAGTAGGGGGAGAGCGTCGGCTCGCCGCCCGAGAACTGCACGCTCATCTGCCGGCGGGGCTTCACGGTGATGGCGTTGTCCAGCATGGTCTTGATCTCGTCCCACGTCAGCTCGTGGACGAAACCCACCTGGTTGGCATCCATGAAGCACGGATCGCACATCATGTTGCAGCGGTTGGTCAGGTCGATGGTCAGCACCGAGCCGCGTCCGTGGGTCACGGTCGAGGTGCCGTGGTGGTGCAGGTTCTTGTCGCCCTCGCCGTGCGCGCGGATGTCGCGGCCGGGGAAGCTCTCTTCAAGGTGCTTGAAGAACGCCGGGTCCATCGACATCAGGTCTTCAAAGTGGCCGTGCTTCGGGCAGTCCTTCACCATCAGGATCTTGCCGTCGCGCTCGATGATCTGGGCCTTGATCTCGCCCACCTTCTCGTTCAGCAGAACTTCGTGGGGAAGCTTGCCGTCCAGAATCTGCTGGCGAATCTCAGGGACGCACTTGGGACAAAGGGAGTCCGTGGTGCGCGGCCAGCCGAGCGGCGGCTTCTCCTTCTGCCAGCTCTTCAGCAGGGGCTTGTCGCTCCACTTCGGGGTGAACGAGGGGTTCGGGCTGATGCGGTTCAGCTGCTCGTAGACCACCCACGCTCCCTTGGCCGCGTAAACGGCAACCTTCTCGGCATACTTCGTCGCTTTGGACATATGAGTTGCGATCTCCTTGAAAAGTGAGTCGGGCGCCGGGGACGGCAAACCCTGAATTCTGTGGAGCGCCCCGGAAAAGGGGCTGGAAATTCAGTACTAGAGTAACCAGCCAGCCCGGTCAACCCAAGCCGCCAGCAGCGAACGGGGAAATTCGCGCCTGAACGGGATACAGGCAGGGCTGAGTGGGAGGCTCTCCAGAGGGAATTGCTTGGATCGCAAAGCGTTAGAGTGAGGATCCGCTATGGCGTCCCGGCCGCCTCCGGCCGGCCCACCTTATCGATAATCCGCTGAATGGCGACGACCCGGAAGTGGATGTGCCGGGCCAGGTCGGGCAGAAACTCGGTGATCATGTTGTCGGTTGGGGCGAGCGCGAATCCGGTGCCGTAGCGCGCGAAGCTCGAGGGCACATTCGTGCTGCGCCCGGGTACGTAGAGATTCGAGATGGCTATGTCCGCGCCGAAGCCGATCAGGTTGGCATAGTTCAACATGCCGCGGCCGTTGTCTCCCTGGCCCCACACCACGGCGGTGGCCGTATGCAGCACGCGGCGCGGAATGGACAGCTGCGGTGCACGGTGATAGTGCGGGTCCTGGTGCGCGATCG